>JALVJU010000485.1 GCA_027034005.1 Marinilabiliaceae bacterium | reverse complement strand
CGGGAAAGTTTTTTGAATACGCTCTCTTTTGTCTTCTCAAGGCCTTTGTCAAGGTTCTCTTTCTTTTTTTTGTTAAAACCACCGAATAATCCCATATATCTTTTATTTACTTAATCTTTGGTGTCTCTGTCGTAAAGAATAACACCAACGCGGTTAATATGTTCAATTAATGCTTTTTCGTTAATCCTGTCATACAAAACAATGTCAAGTTTGTACGGCAAAGATAGCATTTCGTATTTCATGTTTACATCAAGAATGTCGTCTAAGTTCAACCCTTCTCCTTTCAACGCAATGTCTATGTCTGAACCATTGCTGAAAGATCCTTTAGCCCTTGACCCGAAAAGGATAGCTTTTTTGATCTTCGGATTGGAACTGAAGACCGAGATGATCCTGTCCCAGTCCTGTTTCAAAATTCCATGTTCCCTTTTCTCCGCATTCATCGTTCTTTTAATTTTTCTTTTTCTGCTTGTAATCGTAAATGCAAATCATTCAACAGGGCAAAATATTCGCTTTGTATTTTTTCAATAATCTCTTCAGCTGTTTCTTCGTTGTATGTATGACTTGTTAAATTCCTGCTGTTATGCATCTTCAGCCATCCTTCGCCATTTTCTATGTATCCGTCCTGAAAGCTTTGTTCTATAACCGGTTTTGGGCCTACGACATCCTTGTAACCTTTTTCTTTCAGAAGATCCTGAAGTGTTTTCCAGGCAAGTTCGTAAGTGTATTCAAATGCTTTAATAAGACCTTGCTTTTCAAGTTCATTGAGGTCCTGCCGGTCAACATATTTTGACAATTGACCGAATGCCTTTTCATAATTTGAAAAACGCTGAATCCAACGAATATCTGTACTTGCCATTTTTATTGATTTTCTGCCTCCCAAAGATATCACTTACAATGAAATATAAAAAATTGAAAAGCATAATGAGCATTGAAATACAAGTTTTGTGGATATGGGACACAGATGTTACGGATAAAATGGATCTTCACAGATAAGATGTTTTAAAACATTCTTGCGTTAAAAGTAATCCCAACCGGATTCAAATGTTCCGGTGCTATGCACCTATTGTGATAGGTCGTGCCTTGTTTCTACAAATGTTATCGGTACTCTGTACCTCTTTTTTTGTTTTATTTATCTGCCGACTGTGGACTGAATTCTGCCGGCTTTTCTTCCTGATTTCAATGTTCCGGTGTTCTGCACCTTTTATTTTTGGTTGTGACTTGTTTCTACAAATGTTATCGGTGCTCTGCACCTTATTATTGTTTTACTATGTTGCCGACTGTAAACTGCCGACTGTAAACTGCTGACTGTAAACTGCTGACTGTCGACATGGACTCCCGCTCCAATGCTGTTTACCTGGACAGCCTTCCAGCTTCGAGCTTCTGCCTTCAGCCTCTATCGCTGCCCTCTGCCGACTTTTATTCCTCTTATAAAGTGCCCCATGGGAAAGTAGGGGAGGGATATTCCAACAGGTCATAAAAAAAGCTCCCCTGTTTCGGGAAGCTTTTTCAATATCGTAAGTTCAGAATTATTTCTTATTGAAAAACTCTTTAGTTTTGTCGTTAGGTACAATCTCCTCACGGAAAGAGTATGCTCCCGTTTTGGGCGACTTTACCATTTTGATCACTTTAGTGTGACCTTTACCTTCACCTTTTTGTAATGATGCAACTGCTTTCTTGGCCATGACTTAATTATTTTATTTCACGATGAATAGTGTATCGCTTCAATATAGGATTATACTTTTTCAATTCCATTCTGTCAGGAGTATTTTTCCTGTTTTTTACGGTAATATACCTCGATGTGCCGGGCATTCCGCTGTTTTTATGCTCAGTACACTCCAAAATTACCTGAACGCGGTTACCTTTTCCTTTTTTAGCCATTTTACTACTCCTTTATTAATAGTTTTTAATAAATCCTTTTTCTTTAGCTCTCCTAAGTGCCTCTGACACACCAACCTTGTTGATAAGTCTTAATCCTGCACCTGAAACTTTAATGCTTACCCAACGGTCTTCCTCGGGCAGATAGAACTTTTTAGTAAACAGGTTAGGATAGAATCTACGCTTCGTTCTTCTTTTCGAGTGAGAAACATTGTTCCCAACCATTACTTTTTTACCGGTTATTTCACAAACTCTTGACATCGCTCTATAGTTTTTTCTGATACGTTTTTCAAACAGAGCGCAAAATACGCTATTTTTCTTTAGAAAAACAAGCCGAACAGCAATAAAATTAACCTTTTTTATAAAATTTTCCCGTTTGAAGATATTTTATCAAGAGTACGAGTGCATATTCGGCGCTTCGTTGGATATTTCGCTCCCTGATCTTACCGAAGGAGAACCTTATGCTGTATGTTTTTTCGGGAGTTGCAACACCTATCCAGACAGTGCCTACCGGCTTGCCCGGAATGATGACAGGTTTCGCCCCGACCGAACGGGTGGAGCAACGGCTGTAAACCACCTTCTCCTTGACTTCGCCTCCCGGGCCTGCTATACCCGATGTGGCAACGGCATAATCGGTTTTAAGCAGTTTCCTTGCACCTTCGGCCATCTGTTCAACGACCTGTGAACTGACAGCGCCATACTGCTCAATATCATCGGCGTTCACGCCGAGAACTTCCTCTTTTACACTGTTGGAGTATGCTATAACGCCCCCTTTAAAATACTCCGAACTGCCGGGTATGGCAGTGATAAGATGCCCGATAGTTCCTCCCGTGCAGCTTTCCGCTGTGGCCACTGATGCATCTTTCTCTTTCAGCAGCCGTCCAAGTATGGCAGCAGGCTGTTCATCGGCATAACCGTAAATGTTGTTGCCGATAATCGAATCTAACTTTTTAATTTCTTTACTGATGATATTATTCAGATACTCCTTGTCATCGCCTCGTGCTGTCAACCGTAAACGTACTCTTCCGGGGGCTGGCAGGTAAGCCAGGGATATCTCTTTTGGAAGGTTTGTTTCCCAGTCGTGAAGTTTCTCAGCAAGTTCTGCCTCCGGATAGTCGAAAACAAGTACTGTCTGGTGGATGATAAAACCGGAACTGAACCTCTTTTTCAACCTTGGGATGATTTCGTCCTGCATGGCTGTTTTCATTTCAAGAGGAACGCCGGGCATTGCAACAACAATTTTGTTATCTTTCTCAAACCACATGATGGGTGCCGTACCGACCTTGTTGACAATGGAAGTGCAGTTTTCCG
>JALVJU010000484.1 GCA_027034005.1 Marinilabiliaceae bacterium | reverse complement strand
AACAGATACAACGGGTAGAGAAACACAGCGCTTATGGTATTGAGCCGCGTAACGCAGAGCAGACATTTTCTCTTCATGCCCTGCTGAACCCTGAGATAAAACTGGTATCGCTTACCGGTAAGGCCGGAACGGGAAAAACACTGCTAGCCCTTGCTGCCGCCCTTCATCAGCATGAACAGTACAACCAGATACTGCTTGCAAGGCCGATAGTGCCCCTTGCAAACCGTGACCTGGGTTTCCTTCCGGGTGATGTGAAAGAAAAAATAGGGCCGTATATGCAGCCTCTTTTTGATAATCTTGGTGTTATAAAGAGCCGGTTCAAGTCACAGGGGAAAGAGAACTTCCTGATAGATGAGATGCTGCGTAATGAGCAGTTGGTAATCACTCCTCTGGCATACATACGGGGGCGCAGCCTGTCCGATTCATTTTTCATCATCGACGAGGCGCAGAACCTGACCCCGCATGAAGTGAAGACTATCATCACAAGGGCAGGGGAGGGAACCAAAATGGTATTCACCGGTGACATTGAGCAGATAGACTCCCCGTACCTCGATATGCAATCGAACGGCCTTGCTTACCTTACAGACAAAATGAAAGGCCAGGACCTGTTTGCACATGTGAACCTTGTCAAAGGTGAGCGGAGTTACCTCGCAGAGCTGGCTTCGCACATACTTTAGGTTTGCACCGCTAAGGCTAAATGTGAGAAACACCGCTAAGGCGGAGAGGTGCAGGATTTATTAGACAAGGGCAAATCCAGGTTTCATAAACGCCGGTTTACAAACATTACTTTGCAGCAAGTTCATTGAACGATATGCTGTACAGATTCTCGGTAAGCATCAGCTCTTGATGGTTTCCTGTGGTTACTGTCTCTCCGTTTTCGAGTATGTATATGCGGTCGGTGAAACGGGCTATTTTGATGCGGTGCGTAACAAGAATGGTTGCGGTTTCCTTTTTAATGTTTTCAAGAAGTGAAAGCACAAAATTCTCAGTGTTCCTGTCCATTGCCGAGGTGGGCTCGTCAAGAAGCAGTAGTTGGGGTTTTTTCCATAATGCACGTGCCAGGCCTATTAGCTGTTTTTGTCCGCCGGAAATGTTAATGCCCTCTTCACCGAGTAGTGTACTATAGTTTTGGGGGAACTCCATAAAATATTTGTGAAACCCGGTTTCAACACAAAAATCAACACATTTATTGAACTCCTCCTTTGATGTGCCAAGTGCAATGTTTTCTATTAGCGTTCCGTTAAACAGGCTTATCTCCTGCGGCATCATTGTCGTTTTAGTTCTCCATTCCGGTATAGGTATTTTATCAATATTCTTCCCGTTAACAAGTATTTTTCCCAACTCGGGGCTGTAAAATCGTTCCATAATACTCAGGAAGGTAGTCTTTCCGCATCCACTCTCGCCAAGCAGGGCAATTATCTCTCCTTTATTAATATTTATCGAAATGTTTTTCAAAAGTTGCTTTCTGCCCGGAAAACGGAAGGACAGATTTGCCACTTTGATATCCTTGATGTTGTTCAATGTTTGTGGTACTGATCCCGTCGGGTTGTGAAATTCCGGTTTCATTGCCGAAAAATCATACATACGGTCGAAAGCAACTTTAGCCCCTTGCAAACTGATGTTGGCAAAAGCGAGGCTCACTACTGCCGGGAAGATGGTGTTACTGATGCCAAGCACAGCGATTAGTTCTCCGGAGGTAAGGGCATTGTTGAATACCAGCCAGGAACCGTAAGAGATCAGTGCTACGGTAATAAATACCGATGCAATTTCGGCCGTCAGTTGTAATGAGATGCCAAGTTTGCCTAAATGGAAAACCTTATTCTGAAAATGTCCGTAAATTATCCTGTTTATCTCCGAGAATGCGTTCTCTTTATGATTACTTTTTATGGAGTCAATCCCATTTATTGAGTTTACATAGTTGCTTGACTTATGAGCATTGGCAGTCATTACTTCTCTTTGGCCTTTCACTATGCCGTTATGATATTGCCACGAGATAAGTCCGAACAGGGGGAGTGAAATGAGGGAAAAAAGCCCTATTTGTGGAGAGTAAATGAAAAGGATAACTTCACCGATGATTATAAGGAGAAAGTTTTTCAGAAGGTCGCCCACAATTCGGGTTATGGTTGTTTGTATTCGCGATGTGTCGTTCATGCGTTCGACAAGCTCTCCTATGCGGCGGTTGTCGAAAAAAGATTTGGGAAGGAACAGCAGGCTCTCATAAAAACGGCCTATCAGCCTGTTGTTAAAATCCTTGCCCTGTTTTATTCCCATGAACCCTGCAAGGTAAGCCGTGGCCCCTTTGAAAAGCAGCAGTACGGTAATCAAGACAAGGCTGATTATAAGTTTTGTAGGATTGCCCGATGGCAATATGTCGTCAATGAGTTTTTGCGAGAATATTGCCATCACCATGCCCAGTACGGCAATTATAAGGCTTAGGAAGAATATTATTGACAAAATGCCGGCATCTTCTTTTATTGTTTCTTTAAACCAACGTAACTTGTCTTTTTTTATAGCCTCTTTTTTTTCAATTTTATCGGTAGGGATAAGTTGCAACATGGTCTTGGATTGCCATAGCTCATCAAGTTGTTCCGTTGTGTAATGTACAATGCCCTTTCCGGGGTCTCCTATCGTGAACTTGCCATTATCATATCCATAGCATACAATGTAGTGTTGAAGCCTTTTCTCTATGACGACATGAAGGATTACAGGATGCTGTTGTTCTTTTAACTGTTCGAAGCCACATTTGAAACCTTCGGCACTGAACCCGAGTGTGTTTGCAGCCTGGTACAGGCCCAGCATAGTAGTTCCGGCTTTGGATGTGCCGCTTATCTCACGCAGGTTCTCAAGGTTGTTTTGTCCTCCGTGGTATTTTAACACCGAGAGCAGGCAGGCAACACCACAGTCCGACTGGTCGTGCTGTCGGGTAAATGTACGGGCAATGGCTTTTCGGTTCATATCTCGCTATTATGTTTTCTTTTAATGGGAGACTTTTTTATTGGTAAGCAGGAGGTGGTTTCCCTGTTTCTTCATGGTTTATTGCTTTCAAGATATCTGTTATGCGTGTTGAGCCCCTGAATCTTTTTATTAACTCCCTATCCGGATTGTAGATGATGATTGTGGGAGATGCAAGTTTGCCGAAATGCTTTTCAAGCATGTTGTAAGGGCAATGGTAAATTCCGGCATTGGGGTAGATATT
>JALVJU010000483.1 GCA_027034005.1 Marinilabiliaceae bacterium | reverse complement strand
GTAATGGATCTTTCAAATTCTGTAAGAAGTTCCGGAAGTTTTTCTACTACATCTCTTTTTATTCTGGCTGCCCTGAACTTTGCAAGCTCGAGGTCCCTGTACCTGCTTTTTCCTTTCTCAACCGCACTATCGTATTTCTCAATGTTGAATTTGATCTTTTTTCTATGTTCAATATCAAAAGCAACATTTTCAGCTTCGGCAAGAAATGTTTTGGCAGATTGCATGTCCGTTTAATGGTTTACCGGGATCTTCTTTATTCTACGCAAATGTCGTCCGCCCTCAAAATCAGTAATAAGAAATTCATTTACTATCTTAATGGCAAGATCTTCATCAATGAACCTTGCGGGAAGTGCACAAATATTAGCATCGTTATGTGCCCTGGCAAGACGGGATATCTCAACACTCCAGCATATTGCTGATCTTATTCTCTGATGCTTGTTAACCGTCATGTTGATTCCATTGCCGCTACCGCATAAAGATATTCCTATCTCAAACTCTCCTGATTCCACAGCTTCGGCCAAAGGATGGGCATAATCCGGGTAATCGGAACTTTCATCCGAATAACATCCAAAATCCTTTATCTTTTCAAAATTCAAAGACTCAAGATATTTTATTATTTTCAGCTTAAGTTCATAACCGGCATGATCGCTGGCAAGGGCAATAGATTTGAAATTCATTTTTTGTTGTAAAGATAAAAAATATATCTATGTTGATAATGTTCCGGGGATTGTTAAAAGCATGTTAATTTTTTTTTTGTTTTAAATGAAAAAAACTCTTGACATTACGGATAAAATATATAACACAATCATTTTTGAATAATGATACGTTAAAAATGTATTTTTTAAAATGAAGTTATTCACATGCAAAATCACATTTTTTAACATCAAAATAAGTATTAATTATTAATTTTGCCGGCACTTAACAATTGTTGATAAAGTAAAGCAAAACATTAAATTTCATATCATTAAAAGACACAATACCTGTTGATAAAACGTTTATTATACAAAGTCAGATTTTAATATCATATAATAAAAGATTTTTCATCATTTTTTTTGAACATTACTAACAGGGTAAAAGCAACAACATTATTTTAAAATTTAAAAATATGAATATAAAAGATAGTTGGTTAAAAGAGGGGTTTGTAACTGAGACGGTAGATAAAGATACTAATATTATAGATGCCATTAAGAAACTGAAAGAGGAAAAGAATGCTGTAATAATGGCTCACTACTACCAGAAAGACGAGATACAGGATATAGCCGATGTGGTAGGCGACAGTCTGGTGCTTGCCCAAAAAGCTGCAGAAACAGATGCTGACATTATACTTCTTTCCGGAGTTCATTTTATGGGAGAAACAGCCAAGATACTTTCACCGGATAAAAAAGTGCTTGTTCCTGACCTAAATGCTGGTTGTTCTCTTGCCGACAGCTGTCCTGCAGATGCTTTTGCCGAATTCATAAAACAACATCCCTGGCATACGGTAGTTTCATATGTCAATACCACAGCTGCTGTTAAGGCCTTGACCGATATTGTTGTTACCAGTACTAATGCCAAAGCTGTGATAGATTCACTTCCTAAAGATGAAAAGATAATTTTTGGTCCTGACCGTAATCTTGGCAATTACATAAATAGTATCACAGGAAGAAATATGGTTCTCTGGGACGGAGCTTGTCATGTTCATGAGAAATTCTCACTCGAAAAAATACTTGAGCTCAAAGAACAAAATCCGGATGCTGAAGTTCTTGCACATCCTGAATGTAAAAAACCGCTTTTAACTATTGCCGACCATGTTGGTAGCACCGCATCTATTCTTAAATACAGTCAAAAGAGCAATTCAAAGAAATTCATAGTTGCTACCGAAGCAGGTATTCTTCATCAAATGCAATTGTCGAGTCCTGAGAAAATGTTCATTCCTGCACCTCCCAACGATTCTACCTGTGCATGTAATGATTGCGAGTACATGAAACTCAATTCATTGGAAAAAATATACAATACTTTAAAGTATGAATGGCCGGAAGTGGAAGTTGATGAAGAGGTACGCGTGAAGGCTGTTAAACCGATAGAGAGGATGCTTGAGATTTCGAAGAGATATGGATTGTAACTTGTAAATAGATTACTATCTTTAGCAAATCTTAACCTAAAATTTTTCTGAAGGATGTGGAAATCCGGTCTTAAATTATTGGTCGTTGAAGATAATATGCTGAATCAAAAACTGATTCATTTACATTTAAAAAAGCACGGTTTCATTATTGATTTTGCCGAGAATGGCAAGATCGCTTTGGATAAACTGGAAAAGAACGGATATGACCTTATTTTAATGGATCTGATGATGCCGGTGATGGACGGACTTGAAGCATGTGTAAGGATCAGGGAACGTGAAAAAGGAACAGATGAGCATATAAATATTATTGGATTGACTGCCAATACACTTGATGCAGACCGGCAAAAATGCCTTAGTCACGGTATGGATGAATATATGATGAAGCCTTTCGATGTTGATGAGTTTCATGCCATTCTTAAAAAATTGAAAATCCTTTGATAGGACTTTATGGATTTTGATATCAGAAATACAGGTAGTGAAGAATATGAAGTTGAACAAAAACTCAGGCCTTTAAATTTTGAAGATTTTAAGGGACAAAAAAAGGTAGTTGAAAACCTGAAAGTTTTTGTTCAGGCAGCTATGATGCGGGGAGAAGCTATGGACCATGTACTGTTGCATGGACCACCGGGACTTGGAAAAACTACACTTTCGAATATTATTGCAAATCAGCTGGGTGTAGGACTGAAAGTTACCAGCGGACCTGTTCTTGATAAACCGGGCGATCTTGCAGGAATTCTTACCAGTCTTGAGGAGAGGGATGTTCTTTTCATTGATGAAATTCATCGCCTATCACCTATCGTTGAAGAGTATCTTTATAGTGCAATGGAAGATTTCCGTATCGACATTGTAATAGATAAAGGGCCGGGTGCACGCAGTATTCAGATAGATTTGAACAAATTTACCATGATAGGTGCTACCACCCGCAGTGGATTGCTGACAAGTCCTTTGCGTGCAAGGTTCGGTATTAACAGTCACCTGGAATATTACGATACTGAAGTTCTGTCCTCTATTATTCATAGGTCGGCAAAAATTTTGAATATCGGTATAAGCGATGATGCCTGTTACGAAATAGCTAGGAGAAGCCGTGGAACACCAAG
>JALVJU010000482.1 GCA_027034005.1 Marinilabiliaceae bacterium | reverse complement strand
CCTGCAGTTCAGGTTTGAGCATTATGAAACAAAAGGGGCATTGTTTAGGGATCTCAGGGAAGGGATCATCCAGACCAGGTTGGATGAGCGATTGTGGGGATTGTTTATCGAATTGGTAAGGATCATTCATGTATTGTTTGAGGAAATAGACGAAATGGAAATATGGGAGAAAATGCTCAGCGATGAAAGGGCTTTCAAAATACTTGGAAAGTTGCTTCCTGAGGTATCAGAGCAAAAAAGTGCGGCCTGACCAAAATGGAAAATATATAATGTTGATACACAAATGTATAGAAAATCTACTTCAATTGTAATTAGTTGATGTTTTGTGATTTGATAACAAGTGCGAAACTTTAATAACCATGAGATTTAAATTAAAAATTTATAAGGTTTTCCCTGCAATTTTTTTCTTTTTCGGCTTGATGACGACTGCTTTCTCTCAAATTACGCCTGAGGAGGCGGTGCCTTTAATGCAGAAAGGGATCAATATGGGCAACACACTTGAACCTCCTTATGAGGGGGGATGGAATAATCCTCCCGCCGAATCTTATTATTTTGATATGTACAAGGAGGCAGGTTTTCAGTGTGTGCGCATACCGGTACGCTGGGATAAGCATACCCAGACAGTCTCGCCCTATAAAATTGATGAAACATGGATGAACAGGGTAGAGCAGGTGGTTGACTGGGGGCTTGACAGGGGCATGTTTATTATTCTGAATGCCCACCACGAGGATTGGATCAAATCAAATTATGACGATCCTACCTACCGCGACCGGTTTGACAGTATCTGGTCGCAGATCGCTGTCAGGTTCAAAGATAAATCCGACCGGCTTTTTTTTGAAATACTCAATGAACCGCATGGACTCACCAAGGCGCAGAATGATGAACTGCACCAGCGGGAATTATCAATCATCAGAAAAACGAATCCGACGCGTATTGTTATTTTCCAGGGAAATGAGTGGGGGGGATCGGATCAACTTATTCAGGCAGCTGTTCCTGATGATGATTATGTGATGGGTTCGTTCCATTCTTATGATCCTTACCGGTTCGGACTCCTGGGCGAAGGAACCTGGGGAAGTCCTGCAGATTACAATCAGTTGAAAAATAAATTCATTGCAGTAAAAAACTGGTCGGATACAACGAATATACCGGTCTTTCTGGGGGAGTTCGGTGCTAAAAGAAGTTGTGATTACAATTCCAGGATGCTACATTACAGAGCGTATGTAGAACTTTCTCAGATCTACGGGTTTGTATATTGTGCCTGGGACGATGGTGGTAACTTCCGGATCATGGAACGGGAACAGCATAAATGGGATGAGGTGAAAGATATTTTATTACATACCAATTACTACTCCCCTGCTAATCTCAAACTGCATACCTATCAGGATACCATTCTGCAACTGACATGGACGAACCGGGTTTCTGATAACGATAGCATATATATCGAAAGAAGAACATCTTCCACTTCCTATGAACGTGTGGCAACGCTCAAAGGTGACACTACCGGATTTCTGGATTATGGCTTAACACAGGATCTGAACTATTATTACCGGGTCATTGCCCATTACAATGACACTGCGGACCTTTTCTCGCAACCCATAAAAGTTTTCCTGCCACACTATATACCAAAGGTAAGGTCATGTTTTCATGGGGCACCCATTCAAATTCCTGGGGTTGTTGAAGCTGAAGACTTCGATCTGGGAGGGGAAGGACTGACTTACCATGATGATGATGAACGGAATCTCGGAGGAGCTTACCGGCCGGATGAAGCAGTAGATATATATGACAGGCTGGGAGATGGGTTTCATATTGGCAATGCTCTACCTGGTGAATGGTGTGAATATACCGTACATGTTCAGTATGCAGGGGATTATAAAGTAAAAGTTTATCTTGCTTCTCCCTATTCGGGGGGGCCATCGCTTTTGAAAATTGGTGAAGTTCTTTCAGATACAATTTATGCACTCAATTCGAACAGTTGGCTGGATACAAAACCTGTCACCTTTAATATGGATCTTGATACAGGCATTCAGATCATGCGTTATTCAATTCTTGGGAATCCCATGTTCAATATAGACAAGTTTGAATTTACCATGGAATCTGCAGCGGTATTTACCACTCTTCCCCGCGAAAAAGACGATCAGGTAAAGGTCTCATACAGACCGGACGGTGCATTGATCAGGATGGTCAGTGGAAACCCTCTGGAAAGGATAAGTATTTATTCCGTTGGAGGCACTTTGATAAGTTCTTTTAAAAACACAGTAAACAGTTACCTGATCCCTGCTTCTCAAATACCTCCCGGATTTTATATCATAAAAGTTTTTTCAGAAAGTATTCCGTATTCAACGAAGATCGTACTTCATTAACTTTTATTTATTTGTTAATGAATATTTTGAAGATATCTGTTTTGAGATTATTATGAACTTCCAAAAAATAAATACCGGTTTTTTGTGAACTTATATTATGAGTTTTGATCTTTCCCGTAGCATTAAGTACAACCCTGCCATACAGGTCGATAAGTTTCAGGTGGGTAAAAGGGGCTCCTTGAACATGGATCTCATTCGTAGCTGGATTTGGATATATCCTGAAGGTGTTTTTCTGCTACAAGAACGGAATTGCTGTGGATGAGGTGTCTTCGGCAAATCCCACAGATAACACACAATCCCCTGTCTGTCTGTGCTGTCATACCAGTTAATGGCCTCCTGTACGGAGTCGTCATCTTCCCATCCAAAAGCGTATTTCCTGTTTTCCCAATGATAAAGATAACCTGCTGTAAAATGCTTAAAATCCCAGGATCTCAGAAGGGGCGCTTTACCTGTAAGCTCCTTAATATAGTTGTAATAACTATCTGTCTGACCGGAAATGATCTTTTTGTTGAAATGAGATCTGAAAAAATCATAGAGTGATCTTGCACAGGGATCTGCATCAACATCTACCAGTTCCCGGGAGATATTGTTGTAAGAATTTCTTTCGGTTAAATAGATACTGAGTTTATCTATGTCCATCAATCCCCAGTTATTTTAAATGGTAAAGGTATTTTCCCCGGCATTTAAAAGGTATTTCCTAACATTCAGGTCTGAAAAATAATCCCAGATTACGCATTAGAATAGACAAAAGGATACTCAAAGTGACGAGAATAATTCCAGATACCAGTGAACCATTCTCTCCTTTTGAGTTTAAGTGCCAGTTTTAATATCGTATATCGGCCATCCC
>JALVJU010000481.1 GCA_027034005.1 Marinilabiliaceae bacterium | reverse complement strand
TTCCGAAGTTTTGAATTCGTAGTTCTCTCCCCCCGAACTTACCTGTTTGCCTATCCTTACCCCAACAAAAGCCGTAAAAACACCAAAAACAACATATCCGGCAGCAAGGATAAGAATGGGGAGCCAAAATGTATCAAAACTTAAACCAAGCTGTTTCTCGGCATATCTCAGCAGGTCGGAGTAAATCTCGACAATGTTGAACCCGTAAAAAATTATGATGTTGATGATGCGTTGAAAGAGTATCCAAAGCATGGCAAGAATGCTGCCTGTGATAAAACCCAGGATATTTCTGCCAAGCACCCTTGTTGACAGGTCAAGCAGGACGGATTCGGCAAAAATAGCGACCATCGGGCCGAAGATCACGGCACTCGGCGACATGGTCTTCATCAAAGCACATATCAGCCCGCTGCGCCAGAAAAGCCCCTTGTCTTTCCAAATGTACGATACGGATATCATCAGAACAAGGCCGATGGCTGTGAGGATATTGCCTTTGAACGGCACATGCAGGTTGTGCAGAAAACTCCCGAGGATAATCTCGGATGCCGCCCAGTTGGCCCCGAGTATGGAAGCTTTAAGCCATACTTCGCTCAGCCAGTTAATTGCTACACTGCTTGTTGTGTCTTTCATTTGCCCATATTAAAATGAATTCCCGCATAAAAATTCCTTCCCGCTTCGGGATAACCTTCTTCAAGGGAATAATTTTTGTCAAAAATATTGTTGATCCCTGCTTCTGCTTTCAGGTACTTTGCAAACGAATAAGTAACCTGAAGGTTTGCGATGCAAAATGCCGGCGACACTCTGGCCCCGTCACTCGAGTTTATCCTTTCCGACGAGTATTCGCCTGAAAAATATATCATCAGTTTACGCGCTACAGTGTACCGGACCGATGCAAATAGTTTGTGTTCGGGAACATCGATGAAAAGTATGTCGGGGTTGCTCAGGTTGTTCCTCCTGATGAACGAATAAACAGCATTAAGTGCAAAGTTTTTTACGGGCGTGTATTTTACCGAGAGATCCGTTCCTGCAAAGAATGAGGAGCCGGTGTTCTGCATCTGATACAAGTCACCGGAAACATTACTTACCGGCTGAATCGTGTTGGTAAGATGACTGTAAAATACCTCCGGCCTGATGTTCAGGTTCTTTGCTGCCCTGATGTTTCCTGCAAGCTCAAGGTTTAACGCCCTTTCTGTTTTAAGGTCAGGGTTTGGGATAGATTTGCCGATACGGTATGAATAACGGTCTTTCATCGTCGCAAACCGGTTTTTGTAAGCAACATTGAAGTTTGCAGAAAGTTTTTCCGAAATATCGTAGTAGCAGGCAAACTGCGCATTGAAAGCATCATTCGTATTATTGGGAAAGCTGATGATGGAATCCTTAACGAAATCGTAGCTCTCTGCACTTATGCTTTTTCTCAGATTATAAGACACTCCGGGAATGAACGTAAGTTTCGGCACAAGGGTAAAAACATCTTCGGCACCAACGGAAACAGTATTGTCTGCAATGTGAACGTCAGGGTCGCCTTCGTTGTGCTCCCGGTGATGGTCATTTTTAAGGTGCATTGAAAACCTTAAAGTATTTTTGTCTTTGATTTCTTCCGAAAGTTCGATGTTTCCGCCCAATGTGTAGTCGTCATAAAAACTGTTGAAAGCATAACGCCTGGCCTGCGTAGTATAGGTGTCGTCATCGAAACTGCTCAGTTTGTTCTTGAACCGGTCGAAGTAAAACCTTGTTTTAAGGATCATCCCCGTTGCGGGCTCAGTAGAAGAGATGAAATAAATGCTTTGCTTATCCCAGTATGGCCACTGCCAGAATCGTACCCGCATGTGCGGGTCACTGCCGAGATACACGGGATTTCCCTTTTCGCCATGTGAGTAGATGTAGTTAATTGTGTATTCATCGGTGCTATTTGGTGTAAAACCCGCCTTGATACCAGTTTTCAGATGATTGTAGTAAGAATTGTTCAAGGTGTGGTCGCGCTGCAGGGGAACAGTGTCAAAATTTGCCGGGAGAGGAATATAATCCCTGTTAAGCAACGAAAAATTTGCCTGGACGTATCCTTTCCCGAAATCACTTCCTATGTTAACTCCTGCTTTATACCCGCGGCCGCTCATTCCCCCTGCGTTGGCATCAAGCTCGAACCTTTCCTGCGGTTTTCGGCTCACAATGTTTATGGCGCCTCCCATGGTATTTGCCCCGTACATCATCGAAGAGTAACCCTTTGAAACATCTATTTTTGAAACATCATACGTTGTGAACATGCCCAGGTCAAGATTGCCGTCGTAAGGTACATAAACGGGTATCCCGTCGATGAACACTGGGACACGTTGAATGTTGAAACCGCGCACAAAAACAGTTTGTTCGTTCCGGGAGCCGACATTGTCAAAAATAACTGATGGCATTACCTTCATGGCAGACGCAACATTGTTTGCATTGTTTTTATTGATATCCACTGCCGTTACCTCATCCTTATCGATTCTTTTTGTAACCACTACTTCACCTAAGGTATAAACTTTTATTGAATCATTTTCTTCCCTCGAAATATTCTGTGCAAAATGACATGCCGGATGCAGAAACAAGATCAAAACAAACAAATATCTCATGTTTAAAAACGAAAATACGTTATACAAAATAGGAATAACGAAAATAGTTGTTTGTTTCGAAAGAAAAAAATCTTACGGAAATAATTTATGTGTCAGCCTGACAAAGGGTATTGTTTTGAATTGCGGGAATAATGGGGATGCTTTTGTGCATAAAGAATGTCAGAACCTCAGCATTTTAGTTCTTCTGTCAAGGAAATCCCGGAAATATTTATTCAGCTTATCAAATTCTTCGAGAACCGTCTTCCCGAAAGGTGTAAGCTGGGCAATGCCACCCTTTATGCCCCCGTGTTTCAATATTATCACAGGTTCACGTCCTGCCTTGTTCATGTGATTAATGCTGTACCATGCCTTCCTGTACGACATGTTCATCTCCGCGGCGGCCTTCCGCAGCGAACCGAGCTCCGCAGTCCTTTTAAGCAGCTGCGCTTTTCCCTCACCGATAAATGTTTCATCATTTATCTCAATCCATATCCGGCCTTTAATACTGTAACTGTTTTGGGATGACATCAGTGGTGTTAAATTATTTTATCTTATAAATGTAAAAAATCTTTTGGTGAAATCCCCTCAAAAAAGATCATAAATTCGTTAACTTACATTTTGTTTTTAGAATAATTCATGAAAATGCAAAAAATAGGAATAATCGGTCCGGGAGAGAACCTTTGCACTAAAGAGCTTTATGAGTTTGGAGTTAATCTAGGACACCAGCTTGCCGCTCGGGAACGTGTTATCGTTTGCGGTGGCAAAGGAGGTTTTATGGAAGCAGTATGCAAAGGCGCTAAACTTTCCTCAAATACTTTCGATGGGCAGACAATCGGTATTCTGCCGGAAGATACGGGTGAGAACGCCAATCCCTTTGTTGACATCACTATCCCGACCGGAATGGGCATTGCAAGAAACATAATCATCATAAATACAGCAGATATTATCATTGCTGCAGGCGGCGGCTCCGGGACACTCTCTGAACTTGCTTTTGCCTGGCAGAAGAACAAAAAGGTACTGTGTGTTACCGGTTTTGGGGGCTGGGCTAAGCAATTGGCCGGAGCGAATATTGACGAACGGAATAAAGGTCTTTTTGTAGAGGTAACAGGAATAGCTGATATTTTAAAATATCTGTAAGGATGTCAACTCAGAAAAAAATCTCAATTCTTAATATTTTTTAAGTCTAAGTAAACATTAATGCCTGTTTTTTGTAAATTTGGAATTAGAATAATTGTAAACTTAAAAAACAGAAGTTATGGAACAAAGTGGAGTTTTAGTACTAAAACCAATGCCTGAATTTAAACTGGAGGCATACAACGCAGAAACAGGGAAATATGTAGAAGTAAGCAGCGAAGATTACAAAGGGAAATGGACAGTTATCTGTTTCTACCCTGCTGACTTTACTTTTGTATGCCCTACTGAAATCGCAGCAATGAATGCCAGCTTAGATGAGATCAAAGGCCGTTTGGGTTGTGAAGTACTTGCGATTTCGACAGACACAAAATACAGCCACAAGAGGTTTGCCGAAACAGAGCCATTGCTTGAAGGACTCAAGCTGACTATCGGCGCAGATACAACAGGTGAGGTATCAGCTAAATTCGGAGTATTGATCGAAGGAGCAGGCCTTGCTCTTCGCGGAAGGTTCCTCATCAATCCTGACGGGGTTGTTATGGCCCAGGAAGTTCAGGCGCCACCTGTAGGCCGCAGTGTTAAAGAGTTCATCCGTCAGATCGAAGCTCACCAGCATGCTCATAAGACAGGAGAAGTTTGTCCTGCAGGATGGCGTCCGGGCAAGAAAACTCTTCCTGTAAACACTGAAGTAGAACAACTTACAGGCCGCGTAGGCGACTACATCACACTTGAAGAGATAATGGAACAGTAGTACAAATATCTGCTAACATAAAAGGGATACCGACGGTATCCCTTTTTTATTTTTTATTTATTTCAAACCTGACAGGTTTTCAAAACCTGTCAGGTTTAATAAAAAATAAAAATTATCAAATTTTGAATTTACTGTCGTCGATATCTGTATTAACCTCAATTTTTTCAACAGAAATTTCAATTGACTGCGGACCTACGGTCTGCGTCACTTTTACGGGAAACTTAACGCCGTCAACGTCTTTGTATTCTTTGAACTTGGCAACGACGTTCCCTTGCGGGGATTCTGAAACTTCCTTCACAAGCAGTCCGTTATCTTTCGAAAAGTAAAGCGTCTGAGCACTGCCTGCCGGATTTGTAACTTTAACCTTGTAAGCAGGTGTTCCGTCCACATCCTCCATGCCTGCAAGCTCCAGCTTGTAACCATCTTTTTCGTACTCTATTTCGGGGAAGAGATATGATTCATAAAGCATTTTATTCAGCATCTCCCCTTGCAGCTTTTGTTCTCCCTGCATGCTTACAACCTTGGCATTTGTTCCGTCACAAACCTGCTTCGACAAAAGGTTGCCGTTCATAGTTGTTTCAACACAAATCTTATTGGGAACTGCCTTGTAAGCAGTGATGTTAAGTGTCATCCCCTGGATAGTGGCCGATGCCTCGGACTTAACATTTTTCACCTTCAGGATGTTATCTTTCCCGCCACGTGCCTCAATGTAATTATCTATCACTTTCTGAGCGGTGATATCAGCCGGCACAGCAGACTCTTTCACCTCGTTACCGTAAAAATCATATTGGGTAACAACTCCATCAGGGCTGAGGCGTTTCATCTTATCCTTTATCTCAGCCACATCGCCGACGGCAAGAATGACTGCGTTATCGGGCATAATGTAATTTTTTGCCATTGCCTGAACATCATCAGGGGTAACGGCATAAAGCTTCTTAAGGTAAGTTTTGTAGTAATCGTCAGGCAAATTGTACATAGCGGTGTTAAGTGCAAAATGGGCTATCGTTTGCGGATTCTCGAGCGCCCTGGAGAAACTCCCTGCAATAACGTTCTTAATGGTTTCAATCTCTTCCTCCGGCACTTTCTCGTCACGGATACGTTTCATCTCTTTTATCATCTCAACCAAAGCGCTGTCAGTAACGGCATTTCGCACAGATGCAGAAGCAGTGAAACGTCCCACCAGCTTATCCGATCTTAAAGATGAATATGCGCCGTAAGTGTATGCTTTGTCTTCACGTAGGTTCTGGAACAATCGGCTACCGAAGTTCCCGCCACCAAGTATCTCGTTCATCACACTTGCCGGTATCACATCTTTTGTCCCCGGCTTCATGTTAACTGCATAGGTAACTTCTATCACCGACTGTTTAGCCCCGTCCTTGTTGGCAACAGCTACCTTTGGCGAGCTATATCCTTTGGGGAAATCGTAGTGGTGTTTTGGCACATCTTTGGGTTCCCATTTGTCGAAATACTTCTTTGCCTGCTTTTTGGCTTCTTTCAGGTTGATATCGCCTACGATTACCAGGTATCCAATCTTAGGGCTGAAATATGTTTTGTAATAATTTACACAATCATCTCTTGTGATGTTATTGATGGTCTTTTCAGAAACGATCTCTCCATAAGGATGGTCTTTACCGTAAACAAGGACACCTGCCACATTGGATGCAATGGCTTTGGGATCCGATTCCTGGTTCTTAAGCCCTGTGAGCATCTGTTTCCTGGTTTTCTCAAGTTCTTCTTCAGGGAATGTCGGGTTGTAAAGAATATCAGACATGATGTCGAGCAGTTCTTCCGAATGTTTTTTAAGGCTCCTGCCATACATTCCCGATGCAGAAGTGGAAAGGTATGCCCCGATAAAATCAACATCCTCATCAATCTGGTCTTTTGTGCGGTTTGTAGTACCGGCCCTCAACAGATCGCCCGTAACGCTCACATATCCGGCCTTATCGCCTTCAAGGACAGGATCGTTATCCAGGGTTAGGGAATATGTTACCTTGGGAACTTTGTGATTTTCTACCACAAAAACTTTCAATCCGTTCTTCAACTGGAACGACTGATAATCTCCGATCTTTATTTCAGGAGCAGGGCCTGCAGCAGGTGCCTTCGACCTGTCGACCTGAGCATTTACCGAAAATATAAATACTGAAATTAATATACTTAAAGCTATTCTTTTCATTTTAATTTTTTTTGAACGATTAATGATGAACTGTTATTTCTTCTCCTGAGATTTCGGGAGATAGTAAAGAACAACCCTGTTGTTTTTTGTAAAATACTTGTTTGCCACATTCCTGATATCCTCCCGTGTAACAGCCAGTATCTTTTCAAGCCCATGATTTACGAGATAGGTATTTCCGAAATATGTGTAATTTGTAGCCAGGTTCTCGGCTCTTGAAGCAAGTCGTTCGTTTGAACTCACATAATCGCTTTCAAATTTGTTTTGTAATTTCTTGAATTCCCTTTCCGAGATCAGGTCCTTTTTCACCTTGTCTATCTCAGCATCAATGGCATCTTCCAGTGTTTTCGGATCAACGCCCATATTAGGCAAAGCATAGATGAGTGCAAGACTAGGATCCTGGAATGGCAAAGGAAAACTGCCTATTTGAATGGCAAGTTGTTTTTTATCAACAAGTTCTTTGTAAAGACGTGAACTTTGCCCGTCAGAAAGCAGCGAGTTTAGCATCATCACGGCGTAGTAGTCAGGAGTGTTCATTGCAGGAATGTGGTATCCCTGCGCAATCAAAGGAAGCTGGACATTATCGTAAATGGTATCCCTTATCTCAGCTTTTTGAGGCGGCTCCACTATATCAGGCCTGTATATCTTTTTTGTCCCTTTCGGGATATCGGCAAAATATTCGTTTATCCACTGTTTTGTAGAGTCAATGTTGATATCACCGGCCACTACAAGCACCGCATTGTTAGGCACATAAAAGGTCTTGTAAAAATTAATAAAGTCCTCGTCTTTTGCCTTAAGCAGCTGATCCATGTCGCCAATGGTCGTCCATCTGTACGGGTGGACTTTATATGCACGTTTCATCATCTCTACCAAAAGCGTTCCGTAAGGTGTATTGTCGTATCTCTGCTTTTTTTCTTCGGACACAACCTTTTTCTGTGTTGCGATACCTATGGAATCAACCTTTGCATGAAGCATTCTTTCAGATTCAAGCCACAAGCCAAGTTTCAGCTGGTTAGACGGCAAGATCTCGTAGTAATATGTCCTGTCGTTGGAGGTGTTGGCATTGAGAGTGCCACCGGCTTTTTCTACATATTTTGAATACTCTTCTCGCCCGATGTTTTCAGATCCTTCGAACATCAGGTGCTCGAAGAAGTGGGCAAAACCGGTCATTTTCGGATCTTCATTTTTCGATCCTACGTGGTACATGACAGATACAGATACGATAGGTATTGTCTGATCTTTGTGTAAAATAACATGCAGTCCGTTGTCCAGGTCATATTCGGTAAATTTTAACTTACCCTCCTGTGCATATAACAGGCCTGATGATAGCAAAAGGGCCATCATCAACCCCGGAAAAAACATTTTTCTCATTTGTAATCTGATTTTTGTTAAACAATTAATTCAATATCATTTGCTATTTGCAGGCCAACTCTTATTTCGAACTAGTGTACTATGCTTTACGGCATATTTCAGAGATCAACAAATCCTTGGCAATGTCCGGGCCCGAATACCTTTTAGTTCGGGAAGGTACACCGTGCCGTGCAAATAAAAAATGAAATTAACAAAAATAATTATGAAAATAGCATGAGTTTTATTTTTTTAACAACCTAAACAATGAAAAGAAGAAGCAATACTCTCACTTTTTATCGGGAGTGCGACTTTGAGTCGCGCCCCCAATAAAAATGAACAGTAAGATACATAGCATCAAGTGCACACCTTGAACGAAATTTATTTATCTTTGAATAAAAACAGATTAAATGACTTCAGAGAATAAAAAGAAGCTTTTCCTGCTTGATGCCTATGCATTAATTTTCAGGGCTTACTATGCATTTATCCGTAACCCGCGAAAAACTTCCAAAGGGCTGAACACTTCGGCCATCTTTGGGTTTATGAATTCGTTGCTCGAGATACTTGAGAAAGAAAAGCCCACTCACATTGCCGTGGCATTCGACCCTTCGGGGCCTACTTTCCGGCATAAGATGTTTGAAGAGTACAAAGCACAGCGGGAAGCAACCCCGGAAGACATTAAAAAGGCCGTCCCATACATAAAAAAGCTTCTTGGGGCATTCAACATTCCCATCCTTGAAGTCGATGGTTACGAAGCCGATGATGTGATAGGGACCCTTTCGCGCATTGCTGCCGAAAAAGGATTTGAAACATACATGGTTACCCCGGATAAAGATTATGCGCAGCTGGTGAACGACAAAGTGTTTATGTTCAAACCACGCTCAAAAGGCGGAGGGAATGAGGTGTGGGGCATTGATGAGATAAAGGAAAAATTCGGGGTGGAAAGGCCTGAACAGGTTATCGACATTCTGGCACTTTGGGGAGATTCTGCCGATAACATTCCCGGATGTCCTGGTGTGGGAGAGAAGCGAGCCAAGGAGCTTGTTGCCACATACGGTTCTGTTGACGGCATTTATGAGAATATCGAAAAACTGAAAGGCAAGCAGAAAGAGAACATGGTCAACTACAAAGAGCAGGTTGACATGTCGAAAAAGCTCGTGGTGATCGAGAAGAATGTGCCGGGGGATTTCGATCCTGATAACTTCAAGGCAAAAAAGCCCGACATTGATAAGGTGATGGAGATAATGGA
>JALVJU010000480.1 GCA_027034005.1 Marinilabiliaceae bacterium | reverse complement strand
CGACCTGGGCAAAGTGAAGGTTCAGTTTCAGGACGTTCCCAACTTCACCCTTCTTAACGGCAATCCGGCAATCAGCATTTCGGTAAACAAACTGATCACCGAAGACCTCGAGAAGATATCTGTTTTCGTTAACAACTACATCCGGGAATTCAACCATAAATACAACAATGCACAACTGTATGTGACATTTGATTTTCTCGACCTGCTTAAATCAAGACTTGAACTGCTGTACAAGAACGGTGCTTTCGGACTTCTGCTGGTAATCCTCATACTTGCCCTTTTCCTCAGCTTCCGGCTCTCGCTCTGGGTTGCATGGGGTATCCCGTCGGCATTCCTGGCGATGTTCGTGGTTGCCAACATGTACGGCATAACCATCAACATGATATCGCTGTTCGGGATGATACTGGTCGTGGGGATACTTGTGGATGACGGAATCGTTATCGGCGAGAATATCTTCACGCATTTTGAGAAGGGAAAGTCACCGATGAAAGCGGCGGTTGACGGCACAATGGAGGTAATGCCCGCCGTTATCACATCAGTCCTGACCACAATAATTGCATTCTCTCCCTTGCTTTTCATCCAAGGCCGTATGGAGATGATGTTCGAGATGGCATTTGTCGTCATCTTCAGTTTGATATTCTCCCTGCTTGAGGCCTTCCTGGTCCTTCCTGCCCACGTGGGAACTCCTCATGTGCTGCACCGTTCGACTGGAGCAGTAAATTTCGGGAACAGGGTCAGAAACAAACTGGAAGATTTTGTGGCATTCATCAGAGACCGGCTTTACGGCAGCTTCCTAAAAAAAGTAATTAAATACCGTTACATCGTACTTTTTATCCCGGTGACACTAACGCTCATCACTCTGGGCTTGTTTAAGGGAGGATTTATCAAAAGCACCTTTTTCCCCAATGTCCCACCGGACAACTTTGACATAAACATAGCATTCACTCCGGGCGAAGGAGAAAAACAAACCCTCGATGCATTGTACAAATTCGAGAAGATAGTTTGGCAGGTTAACGATGACCTAAAAAAAGAACTCAACGATACTACAAACTTTGTTGAGTATACATTTTTAACCTTGGGTAGTTCATTCAACGGAGAAGAGAGGGGCTCACATGCAGGTCACATATCTGTATTGCTGCGTAACCTTGAAGGTAGTCCCGTTTCATCATTCGACATTGCCAACAGGGTCAGGAAAAAAATTGGTAAAGTCCCGGAAGCCGATAAACTTTCGGTTGCAGGAAGAAGCCACTGGGGCGCCCCTGTTTCGATTAGTTTGATGGGGAACAATCTGGCAGAACTTTCCAAAGCCCGAGACATGCTGATGAACGAGCTGAAAGAGATGCCCGCCATCACCGAAGTCAAAGACAACAACCCGCTCGGAGCCCAGGAAGTAAGACTAAAACTTAAACCTAAAGCATACTTTCTTGGACTTGATGACTTTACAGTACTGAACCAGGTACGAAACGGTTTTTTCGGTTCCCAGTCGCAGAGACTTCAGCACGGCAAAGATGAACTCAGGGTGTGGGTGAGGTATCCGCGTACCGACCGTGAAGAGCTTGGCCAACTTGAGCGTATGAAGATAAAAACACCCCGCGGGGAATACCCCCTTGCAGAGATAGCAGATTTCCACATCGAACGCGGACCGGTAAACATCCACCGCTACAACCTTAAAAGGGAGATCAGGGTTGAGGCCGATGTTGTCAATCCACAAGAGCCGGTGCCGCCGCTGCTCGAATACATCAGCAACAACATAATGCCAAAGATACAGGCTCAATATCCGGGAGTGAGATACCTGTACCAGGGACAGCAAAAAAATGCTGCCGAAAGCCAAAGCTCAATGATGCATTACTTCATTCCTGCATTCATACTTATGGTCATCGTCATCATGATCCACTTCCGCTCTTTCGGCCAGGGCCTGGTGATAATTTCAATGATACCACTGGCATATCTTGGTTCGATATGGGGGCACATGTTCCAGGGCATCCCGCTTTCTATCCTCAGTGTTTTCGGAATGGTGGCTTTATCGGGCGTAACGGTTAACGATGCCGTTGTGTTCATGCAGAAATACAACAGACTGCTGGCCAACGACAACATGAAAGTAAAAGAAGCGGTTTTCCATGCAGGGGTCGCACGTTTCCGCCCCATTGTCCTTACCACTCTTACAACCACTATCGGCTTGTTCCCCATAATCTTTGAAAAGAGCCGTCAGGCACAGTTCCTGATACCAATGGCAATGGCACTTGCTTACGGAGTTTTCTTCGGGACTATTTTCATCCTCACGGTTTTCCCCGTGACAATACTGTTCCTTAACGATCTAAGAGTATGGTTCAAATATCTTATCACAGGGAAGAAACCGACACCTGAAGAGGTTGAAAAAGCAAACATCTACAAAAAAAGAAAAATAGAATAGTTATAAAGTTGGAAAGTAATAAAGTTCTTAAAGTTGAACGTTCACAAATTCAGAAAGTGACGATACTTGTGAAGTTTATGAGAAAAAACAAAAATAAAATGAAACGATATATTTTTCTGACACTGATAGTTCTTGCTGCTGTAAACATTCAGGCACAACAGCCAATTACACTGCAGGATGCTATCAGCATAGGATTGCAAAACAACTACGGTATCCGAATTGAAAAGAGTAATGTGGAGATGGCGAAAAAACAAAACAACTGGCAGTATGCAGGTGCATATCCGTCACTTAGCTTTGGAGTAGGTTTCAACAACTCATTCATCCACAACAACGACAACTTCACAGAGACTTCACTCGTACAGCCAACACTCAGACTGAACTGGATGCTGTTCAACGGTTTTTCTGTAAGGATTCAAAAAAGCCGTTTCGGTTTGCTCGAAACACTCTCCGAAGGCAATTCGGTACTTGTCATCGAAAACACCATCCAGGCTATTATCCTAAACTACTACAACATTGTTTTGGAAAAGGAACGGTTAAAAGTGTTGAAAGAAGTGATGGACCTTTCGAAAGACCGCTTCGATTATATCCAAAACAGAAAAGACCTTGGTGCAGGAACCACTTATGAATTGCTGCAGGCAAAAAATGCATGGCTTACCGACAAATCGAATTATTTAAACCAGGAAATGGTCTACAGGTCTGCAATGCGCAAACTGGGTTATCTGCTGGGCATGAAAGACCAGAATGAGTTTGCTCCCGCTGATACACTGGCACCTGTTATGAACGAATATAAACTGTCGGACC
>JALVJU010000479.1 GCA_027034005.1 Marinilabiliaceae bacterium | reverse complement strand
CTTTTACGAGGGCTATCCCGTACGGTTTCATAAGTATTCCGATAAAAGGGTTGAACCGTTCTGTGAGCACTTCGGTGTATGCGGGGGATGCAAGTGGCAACCGCTGCCATACGAAGAGCAGGTAAAATACAAAGAACGCGAGGTTATCAATAACCTCAAACGGCTTGGCGGCATTAACCTCCCTGGGCACAGGCCTATCCTTGCATCAAAAACAGACAGGTTTTATCGTAACAAACTTGAATTTACATTTTCGAACAACAGGTGGCTTACCGAAGAAGAACTAAACTCGGGAGAAGAGACAACCGACCGCAACGGACTCGGATTCCACATCCCCGGAATGTTCGATAAGGTCGTTGATGTGAAGAACTGCTACCTGCAGCCCGAACCTTCAAACTCTATACGTTTGGAGATAAAGGATTATGCCCTGAAGAACGGACTAACATTTTTCAACCTGAAAGAAAAAGGAGGCTTCCTGCGTAACCTGATAATCCGCACCTCTCCTACAACAGGTAATGTGATGGTCATCGTCAGTTTTTATCACGAAGATGTGGAAAAAAGAACGGCGCTACTCGAATATCTCAAAAACAGGTTCCCCGAAATCACCTCTTTAATGTATGTTATCAATCCAAAGGCAAACGACACCATATCGGACCTTGAGGTAAAACTTTTTGCCGGCAAAGATCACATCATAGAAACCATGGAAGACCTGAAGTTCAAGGTGGGGCCAAAATCCTTTTACCAGACAAATTCGATACAGGCATACGAGCTTTACAAGGTTGCCCGCGAATTTGCCCGGCTTACAGGCAGTGAGATTGTTTACGATCTTTACACAGGAACGGGAACTATTGCTAATTTTGTTGCCGGAAATGCCAAAAAGGTTGTCGGGATCGAATACATACCTGAGGCCATTGAAGATGCCAAAGTGAACTCTGACATGAATGGCATAACGAACACTTCTTTTTTTGCAGGCGACATGAAAGATGTATTAACTAAGGACTTCATGGACCGTGAAGGGCATCCTGACGTGATCATCGCCGACCCGCCGCGTGCAGGTATGCATGCCGATGTCATCAAGGCAATACTGAACAGTGAACCTGAGCGTATCGTATATGTCAGCTGTAACTCTGCAACTCAGGCAAGGGACCTGAAACTGCTGGACGAAAAATATGACGTCAAAGAGATACAGCCTGTTGATATGTTCCCTCAGACACACCATGTCGAGAACATTGCACTGCTTGAAAAAAGAGATTAAAAAAGGGTGCTAAAATGCACCCTTTTCAAGTATTTTCCTTTACCACTCTTTAACTCCTGAAATCTTTCAACCTGTCGGCCATTGCCTTTCCCAGGTCAATGCACATTTGGAATTTATCAGCATCAAGTGAGTATTTCTGCTCAACCGGCTCGCCTACTATTTCCCAGCCAAGGTTCTTCCCTGCTCCATAAAGTTTCTTAACGGCAGCTCCAGCCCAGGTATACGAACCGAGAATTCCAAACAGGTGATTTTTAAATCCCATATGCTGAAGTTTCATCACCAGCGCCTCCATGTTCGGATGCAGTTCATTGCTGTATGTAGGACTAGCCATTATCACACCGCGATATTTGAACACATCGGAAATAATGTAAGAGATATGCGTCTTGCTAACATCATACATCCTTATTCTTTTTATACCGTTCTCAGCCAGTGCCCTTGCCGTGACCTCCACCATCTCCTCGGTATTTCCATACATCGAAGCATAAGCGATAATCACACCCTCTTCGGTTTCGTGACGGCTCCACCTGTAGTGGCGTGCCATGACATCCGCAATATTCTCCCTGATTATAGGCCCGTGTGCCGGAGCTATCATTTTTATATCAAGTGCTGAAAGCTTTGACAATGCCTTTTGTACAGGGTTTCCGTATTTACCAACGATATTGGAGTAATAACGCCTCATCTCATCGCGGAAATACTCGAAACCCATCTCATCATCAAAAACAGCACCGTCAAGCGTACCGTAACTGCCGAATGCATCTGTGGAAAAAAGCGTACCCGACTTCTGTTCAAAACAAACCATCGATTCGGGCCAGTGTACCATGGGAATAGGATGAAAACTCAGACTCGTACTTCCAAGCTCTACAACATCACCCTCTTTCACTTCAAAATGATTATCCTTTATCCCGTAATATCCTTCGATCATCGGGAATGTTTTTCTGTTACCAATGATCTTCATGTCAGGATATATCTCGGCCAGAATTTTTATTGAACCTGAATGGTCCGGCTCCATATGGTTTACAACAAGGTAATCTATCGGCCGGTCACCAACAATCGTCCTGACTTTATCAAGCCACTTCTCAAAAAAGCCGGTATCAACAGCATCTACAACAGCTATCTTTTCATCTTTGATTAGATACGAATTGTATGACACACCCCTCGGCAACGGCCACATATTTTCAAAAAGAGCTGTGCGGCGGTCATTCACCCCGATATAATAAATCTCTTCCGAAAGTTTGATCTTTTTGTACATACTTAAAATTTTTATTTAGGTATTTCGGGGCGCAAATATACAAAAAGAGATCAATATTTACGAATCAGCAGCCACACATCACTGTACTTAGGATATTTTGAGCGAATATAGGCGATCTTCTCTCTTGCAGATGCCTCCATGTTATATGCAGCAACCGACACCCTGTAAAGTCCGTTCTCGTTCTCCATCAATACCGGAGTGAACCCCTCTTTTATCAATTGCTGTTTGTAATTTTTAGCGTTCTCCAGTATCCTGAAAGAACCAATAATCACATAATATTTGAACTGCTTATTTTCAACATCAAGTAACTTAACCTTTTCCTCTTTCACCACTATCTTCTTGGTTTCCGGCTTCGGTTTTACCTCTTCTTTCACATAAGGTGAACTACTGTCATCAAAACTTGAAGAACTTGGTTTCTTCATTGATGCACATGATGAAAACACCAGACTTAAAAGGATAGCGTAAGAAATAACGGTTGATAACTTCATTTTTAAATTTATTTTATGGTTTAACGATTAAAATCCAAAGCTTCGTATAGCTGCCTGCGCTGCTTATAGTATGACCACCAGTCACTGTGGGAACTCTCCCTGATAAAACTTTCTATCAACTCATTGAATGCAAATTCGAAAGTTAATTTACCCGAACTGAGCAGTTTGTCTTCATGCAGTATGGCAACTTTATTTTTCAGGTCACTCTTCAATGTTTCTATATCAA
>JALVJU010000478.1 GCA_027034005.1 Marinilabiliaceae bacterium | reverse complement strand
CGAGATAAACCACAACCTTGTTAAGCGGCTTGTCGAGCATCTGGAAATTCACCTTTGACGATAGCTCTGATGCCCTGTAAAATGCCTCCACGTCATCCCCGATGAAAAGTCCTCTTGTTTTCAGTTTACCGTCAGCTCCCATTCCTATGACCGTCAGAATGTAAACTATCGGCAGGTCAGGGGTGAAGTTGTCGGATGCATAGTTGAGAAGCGCGCGCACAGGCGTGTCAGCACGTCCCATGATCCGTTCCATGCCGTAAGCAGCACCTACAAAATGGCTCTTGTTGATACCTTCGGCTCCGCCTGTTCCCACAAATATATTTTTGTTGTAGTTGGCCATGCCGATAACCTCATGTGGCACCACCTGTCCGATGGAAAGTATCAGGTCGTGGCCGCCTTCCCAAATCAGCTTGTTCAGCTGTGCGGGCCAGGGATAGTTCACTGCACCCTCGGTAACTTCGGAAACATATTCCGCAGGTACTGTCCCCACGGTCACCACATCGTTCCTCCAGTCATGCACCCTGAAAAGTTCTTTGGGCACACCTTTGTACATGTGATCGATCTCTTCATCGGTCATGGCAAAATGCGTACCTAGGGCAGGCATGATGTCGGTCAGCTTATCCTTGTAATACTCGTATGAGTATGTGGTAAGTTCTCCGGCTTTTGAGTGGAAACGTGTGTAGTCAGGCGGCAATGCCATCACTTTGTTCACTTTGCCAATTTTATCGAGCGCTTCGAAAAGCCCTTTTTTTAGGTCTTCTGTAGTCAGCTCTGCAGTTTCCGAACCTGTTTGAAAATATATCATTTTTTTATATTCATTTATCAGTAATCAATTGTCGGTCATCACACACCGCTGTAGGCAGAGAAACCGCCGTCAACGGGAACTGCGATACCGGTCACGAACTTCGACCAGTCAGACACAAGGTAAAGAAGTGTTCCCACAAGTTCTTCCGGCTCACCGTAACGCTCCATGGGAGTGTTGTTGATAATTTTTTCTCCACGTGGCGTAGCCTCTCCTGTTTTCTCATCTATCAGGAGGAAGCGGTTCTGGTTAGTCAACAGGAAACCGGGAGCGATAGCGTTAACGCGAACGCCGGTGTTGGCAAAGTGAACTGCCAGCCACTGTGTGAAGTTGTTGATAGCCGCCTTAGCCGCTGAGTAAGCAGAGATTTTTGTGAGAGGGGTAAAGGCGTTCATCGATGAGATGTTCACGATGTTGCCTTCTCCTTTTTTTACCATATCCTCGCCAAATACCATCGATGGAAGGAGCGTTCCCTGGAAGTTAAGGGCAAACACCTTGTCGAAACCTTCAAGCTGGAGCCCGAAGAATGTTGCCTCGAGGTTATCCATGTCTTCCGGCTTAATCTTTTCTACCTGCGTTGTTGCAGAAGCAGCATTACCGCCCGCACCGTTGATGAGGATGTCGATATCGCCAAGCTCTTTCACGATTACCTCTTTTGCGGACTTCAGCGACTCTTTTGAAAGCACGTTGGCAGAGATGCCGATCGACTTAACGCCGTATGTTTCATTTATCTCATCAGCAACTTTCTTTGCTGCTTCCTCGTTCAGGTCAAGTATGGCTGTCTTAACGCCTCTTTCGGCAAGCCCTTTGGCCATGGTTGAACATAAAACACCGCCGCCACCGGTGATAACAGCAGTTTTACCTTCAAGATTTAATTCTGTTAACTTCATGATTCTTTATTGTTTATTCGGTTATTTGCTTACCCCCAAACCCCTGAAGGGGGCTTTAACATGTTAGTTGCTTCCCCTTAGGGCAGCGAGGGGACACTTTTAACTTTCTACTTTCAACTTTTAACTTCTCCCACCGTTCCCATCAACTCCTTGGTCCGTTGTTCGAGGAACTTGTAATCCTTGTTGGCAATGATCTCTTTGGTGAACAGTTTTGAGCCCATTCCGACACATGTTACACCTGCGTCGAACCATGCTTTCAGATTTTCCCTGTTCAGGTCAACACCGCCGGTAGGCATAATGTTTGTCCATGGCGAGGGGGCTTTTACTGCTTTCACGAACGACGGCCCGCCAACTTCTGATGCAGGGAATATCTTCACAAGTTCTGCACCGAGCTCTTCGGCCTTTCCTATCTCCGACAGCGTGCCACATCCGGGAGACCACATGATTTTCCTGCGGTTGCAGATACGGGCCATATTCTCGTTCAGCAAAGGTGAAACAATGAAGTTTGCCCCAAGCTGGATGTAAATGGCAGTTGTTGCTTCATCGACAATGGAGCCGGCGCCAAGCATCATGCCTGGCAGTTCCTTTAAAGCATATTTGTTCAGTTCACCAAAGACCTCATGTGCAAAGTCGCCCCTGTTCACAAATTCGAAAACCCTGATGCCGCCATCATAACAAGCTTTAAGCACACTCTTGCTCACTTCAATGTCAGGATTAAAAAATACAGGCACGACACCTGTCTCCTGCATTTTTTGGAAAACTTCTATTCTTGTGTATTTTGCCATTGTAAAAAATTAGCAGCCCCCTTCATTCCCCCGTCAGCTGACGGGGGAGCTAAGGAGAGTTAATATTTAATGATTGTTACCATCCATTGTTATTATCCCCTCCCCACAGGGGAGGGTTAGGGAGGGGCTTTCCCCTTTATCTCGACACTCTTCCTGATGCATCGCCGCCCATCAATTTTTCCACCTCTTCGATGGTGACAAGATTGAAGTCACCATAAATGGTATGTTTCAGGCATGATGCTGCAACTGCAAAATCGAGGGTTTTTTGGTCGTCGTTGTATGTTAGCAGGCCGTACAGCAGTCCGCCCATAAACGAGTCGCCGCCACCCACACGGTCAACTATGTGTGTTATCTGGTATGTGGGGGCTTTAAAAAGCTTTTCCCCGTCGTACAATACACCTGACCATGTGTTATGATTGGCGTTAACGGAACCGCGCAGTGTTGTTATCACTTTCTTTACACGAGGGAACTGTTTCATTATCTGTTGCGATACCGACAGGTAAGCGTCGGCTTCCACATGGCCGCCTGTTACGTTCACTCCTTCGGGCTTAATGCCAAGTACCATCTCAGCATCTTCTTCGTTACCAAGTACAACATCGCATCCGGCAACAAGTTCAGGCATTACCTCTTTTGCCGTTTTGCCGTATTTCCACAGGTTTTTTCGGTAGTTAAGGTCGCAGGTGACCATGATACCTTTTTTATTTGCAGTTTGAATAGCTTCAAGACATACATCGGCAGC
>JALVJU010000477.1 GCA_027034005.1 Marinilabiliaceae bacterium | reverse complement strand
CCTAAATAATTGACTGACAAATCCATGATTTAGCTTTTTAAGTATATTTGGAATGACTTTGTGATGATAAAAGTAAAAAAAACAGATAAAAGAGGACAGGTTAAAAAACATAAATTTTGTCATGTTATCACTCTGCAAAAAAGGAAAGAGTAGTATTAAATAAAATGACACAAACAGAACATTTTATCATAAACATTTGTCAATCTGCAAATAAGAACACAAACAACACCTTTATTATTAAAGATTAAAATCGTGAAAAGCCCTTAATTAGATTGATTATAAATTTTGACAATACCGGAAATTACATTCGCAAGAAGTGTCGGAAGGAACAGACTAAAGTTCTTTCTGGAATATCCTGAATTTCTTTATCAATTTTCCGCCTACCTTCAGTACTTCACCGATCATAACTTTATTAGTTTCCAGTATCAGATGGCTTTCTATTGTTTTCATGCCATGCTTTGAAGCGGCTCTCATCAAATTAATGCCAAGTAATACATCAAGGCCGTTATATCTGTATTCATGTTTTACCCCACCCAGCAATAACATCATTCCCTTGGCTTTATTCATTGAACGCAACAGATGTATAAACCCAAACGGGAACAAATGGCCTTTTGACTTTTTTATCCCTTCACTTATTTCCGGCATTGCAATCACAAAAGCGGCAATTTCCCCTTCTACCAATACAGCTTTAACAAATTCCGGTTTCAATATCGGAAGGTACTCGTCTGCCAACATGAACATTTCCTCTTCTTCAAGCGGAACAAACCCGTATATATGGGCATACAATTCGTTCATTAACCTGAAAACCGGAACAATATATTTTTTCAGTTCACTTTTTCTGGTGAAATTTGGCATTTCAAACCTGAAATCATTTCTGCTGATTATCCGGTCATAAACTTTTTTGTAGATCGGAGGGAATTCTTTGGGAATGGTTATCAGGTAATCGTGCAGATCAACTTTTTTTGAGTAGCCCTGCTGTTCAATGAGCCGTGGCAGATATTCAAAGTTTCCCACAGTGGCAATGATAGTCTGATAGTTGAACCCTTCTATCTGTGCACCCTGGGGATCTTTATCGGAAAAACCGAGGGGCCCAACCAATTTTTCCATGCCTTTCTGCCGTGCCCACTCCTCAACGGCAGTTATTAAACTGTGTACAACTTCATTGTCATCATATGTTTCTAAAGCAAAAAAACGGCCGTTTTTCTCATTGTGTAACTCATTGTACAGTTTGTTGATTATTCCCATTATTCGCCCTGCGATCATATCGCCGCGATATGCCAGATAAAGTATTGTATCGGAATGTGAGAAAGCCTTATTCTTTTCCGGATTGTAGAAGTTCCATTCATCTTTATAAATGGGAGGCAACCATGTCTTATGATCTTTATGTATCTCTGCAGGCAGGTATATGAATTTTTTCAGATCCGATTTTGTTTCAACTCTCTTAATGGTTACTTCCATTGGGGATTATGTTAGATTGAGGTTTAAAAATAGTTTTTTATTTAACAGTAGGAGATTTTGAAACATTTTTTGTCGTTGATTTGAGCTTGACAATGGAACCCATTTCAAATAGCCGGCTATAAGTATATCGCCCTGCCCATAAGAGAAGCGGAACAATTGTTAAACCTGCCAGAACATCAATTGCATAGTGTGCCCTTATATATACGGTTGACAGTGTCAAAAGAGCTGCCGGGACCAGCCACATAAAAAACAGCTTTCGGTTATCCTTAAAGAAAAAATACATCACCAGCCAGGTCATTCCAATGTGTGAACTGGGGAAAGCTCCTGTGGGCCGGTCGCCGTATTCCAGTATCTTTCCCATGAGGGCAGTAAAAAAATAGCCATTCTGAATATTCTCGCCCTGAGATGTTATAAAATATTGTGGCCCTGAAGAAGGGAAAAAGATGAAGAACAGATAAAACAGGTAAAATGACAGAAAAAAAGTGAATATTCTCTTACCTGCCTTTTCCGGAAATTTGTAATGATAGTAAACCACAAAAAAAGTGATGATAAGATAAAACGAAAAATAAGCCAGGTGCATCAGTTCATTCAACCATGTCCAAGGGCAGCAAACACTGAATATTTCACTGGGCAAAGTCGTAAAGACCAATTGTTCAAGGCCTATCAATAAATTATCATGGTCTGTTGAAATAAATTGTCCTATGTAATCGGTCTCAGGGAAGAAATATGACAGGAAAGCCAGGGGATATATTAAATGAATGAACTCAACAAACTTTCCGTTCCTGCTTTTGCTGAGATACGAAATTGCTCCTATAAATATGAGCATAAAAGCTCTTATCAGATAATGCGAAAGGGAACCATCATCAACCCCGGCAACGGCAAACAGTATAACAGCCGTTATGAGAATATATAAGGTGGTGATGATATCAATATTGTTCAATCCAAAGTCCTGATTTTTATATCTGTTCATATCTGCTCATTCAGGTAAAAAAACAATAGACCTTAATCCTGTTTTGATTAGGGGCGAAAGTTAGAAATATTTTTTAAGTACCCCGCCTGATATAGATCGTTTCTTGACCTGTAAAATAAAAATACCCCTCCTTGCTATATGGAGGGGCATATCAAAAACTGTTGAATGAGAGAAATTATTTGTTTCCTGTCTTTTTGCTCTCTTTGGTTTTTTCAGTTCTGTTTTCAGCTTCTCCTTTTGGGAAAAGTCTCTCTTTGAATTTCTTAATCTGGCTCTTGAGTGAGTCAAAAGCATTCTTGCTGTCAGACTTGGCTTCTACAGATTTTTGAAGATCATCAATTGCTGTTTCAAGAAACTTGTAGTCTTTGTCATGTTTGCCGTATCCCATCTCTTCAGCAAGCATCAGCTGATAACGTGCGTTTTTAAGCAGGTTAACAACCTTGCCGGCATTTTCATGATCTTTGGCATCTATCTTTGCAGCTTCAATGATCATCTGCTCAGCTTTTAGTACAGGCAACGGCATCACGGTCTTCTCAACAATGATGGAACTTATAACCTGCTGAAGAACGGCTTTTGCCTCATCTGTGTTCCCGTCTTCCAGCAAAGCTACTGCAACCTTAACGGCATCAGGATAGGTAACAGTGGGCAAGTAGTAACTACTGATTATCACCTCACTTCTCAAGTCGCCTAAAAGTTTGGCTGCGGCCTGGTAATATCCGTCTTTCATTGCCTTTTCAGCAGCTTTGACTATTGTTCTTACCGTGCCGATATCAGTTACAAGCTCATCGGTAGTAAAGTTGGCATCAATGGGAATAAAACTTAGTGAAGGGTCTTTTGCCAGTAGTACTTCAAGTTTTCCTATCAGGTTATGTCCAAAATCTATTGCCTTCTGTTTATTCCCTGATTCGATCATCTGAAGAAACTTTTGTGTCTCTCCCACAACAGACAAAGCATCCTCAGGAATATGAGAACGACGCTCTACTATCTCATCCAAAATACTGGCATATATCTTTGCATTGAGCGTATCAGCGTTCATCTCTAACGTTTTCTCCTTTTCAGGCACAGGAGAATTGATCTCTTTATTTTCATTGTTACATGAACTCAAACCAAACATCAACAGTGTTGCAAAAATTATACTCATCTTTTTCATAGCTTTTCCTCAATTTAGTTAAACATTTTTTTCAACAATTCCCTTTTCAAGTTTTGTTCCAAAGCGCTATGAGTGAAAAAATGTCAGAAATGACTAGTTCTAACAATGTAGATATGACATAGTTAGCTTTGATAAGCTGAACTTTTTTCAGAGTTTCAAGAGAGAAACAAGAAAGTATAACAAAGAAGATGTTTGCTTTTTAAAAAGCTGAAGAAGATTTTTTGCAATAAACAGGCATAGATACTAAACTCAATACCTTCATGTATGTGAAATATTATCAGAAGAAAACTGCCTGCATCACGGAATGTACAGGTCTTAATAAGATTTGTTATGGCAGAAACAACTAAGTGAATTGCCTAACCGTTCTTGCTTATGAAAAAAAGCTTGTCTTTGTCTAAAATCTGAATACTCTTCCCGCTTATTTTTATGACCCCTTCTTTATCAAGGTCACTAAGTATCCGGGAAACATTTTCGCGGGAGTTTCCGGTGAGGTCGCCAAATTCATGCCTCGAAAGGGGAAGGTCGAAAATATCGCTTTCAAAGATCTCATCGGCAAAGAAAAGCAGTGTTTCGGCTACCCTGCCCGGGCTCTGTTTCTGAAGTTGGTTTACGCAGCGATGGAAATGGCCAAGCTCGTTTTTACACAGATTGACAATTATCTCGTAGGCGAAATCGCTGTTCGAATCGATGAAATCCTTGAATACCTGTATGTCGATGAAGCAAACTTCAGTAGTTGTCAGGGCCGTGGCCGAATAGTTGTTAACCTTATCTCCCAGAGTAGTAGGAATGCCGAGGTATGTGGGCCCTTTGGCAATTTTAAGTATCTGCTCTCGTTCGGGGCCGGCCATGTGTATCTTAACCAGTCCTTCCCTCACGTAAATGATATTGGACGACAGGGCATTCTGTTTGAAAATGATGTCACCTTTCTCAAATGAAACTTCCACACAGCTATGGCCAAGCTTTTCCAGTTCATCGTTTCCGAGATGCCTGGCAGCAGATGAACGCTTATTGCAAAACTTACATATTTCCATGCCCATGCACTTTATTTTCTTATATCCATCCGCAAAAAAAACATTATCGCGGATCTTGGATTATTTGTATAAACAACAATTCGTTAAGCATTTGTGTAAATCGCTGATAACCACCAATATACACTCAAATCACAAAAGACCATAAGTTGCTGAATGTCTTTACATTAATGCATTCGTGGCTAAAAAATAACGAACTATTATCTAAAAGTACAATTATTTTTTAAAATGTGATACAGATCACACTCTTGTTTGATGTCTCTCACACCACTTTTTGAATAATCCCTTGATTCTGTTACTAACTTTGTTAATGAAAATATTCTTTATTGATTTTAACCAAAAAAGGAGGAACAAAAAATGGCTAACAAAAAAATGACACTGGCACTTTTCTCAGGCAGCGTTGACAAACTGACCGCTGCAGGAGTTATTCTTGGCGGAGCTGCTGCCGAGGATATGGACGTAGAGATCTTCGTTCTTCTCCAGGCCGCATTTGCATTTAAAAAAGAGAATGCTATGACCAATGAGCGGGTTGCAGAGATCACCGACAAGCAGGATGAATTCCTGGCTTCGCTGAAACGCCTCAACGCTCCGCACTGGACCGAAGCGTTCCGCAAGGCAAAAGAGATGACCAATGTGAAGATACACATCTGCGGATTTGCAGGTAAAGTATGGCACGGCGAGAAACTTGAGGATTTCATCGATCTGGCAGATGACATCTGCGGAATAGGCGAGTACATGACTGCCGCCGAAGAATCTGACATTAACCTTTTCATTTAACCCTTAAATCCGGAAGGGTGTTTTGTCGCGAAAGCCTGCCTGGCGGCAGACAGGCTTCAAAGGTGTGCCAGTATTGGAAAGCCTGTCTGCCTGCGCAGCCAGGCAGGCCTGCCCGACTGTCTTGGTCAGGCGGGCGCAGCGAAGAAGCATCGCAGGCGTAGCCTTAGCTACGGTGAGAAGCTTCAAACGAGCATTTTCAATAATGGTGTGACTTTGGAGGTTGTAGCAGAAAGACTCTTACGGAATTAAGGTTAACCTAAAAAAACAAAAACCATGACACAGGAAGAATTAACAGCGTTGAAAGCGGATAAAACAGTTGATGCACGAGGCACATCTTGTCCCGGTCCCCTGCTGGCTGCAAAAAAAGCCATAGGTGAGATCGACAAAGGACAGATAATGGAAGTGCTGTCGGCTGATGAAGGCACAAGAAGGGATATACCAAAGTGGTGCGCAAAAAAAGGTTTTGAGTACCTCGGAACCCTTGAAGAATCAGGATACTTTAAGATCTTCTTAAAAAAATAACCATGAACGGTGGAAAAGTAAATAACAGTGCAAAGATACTGGTTTTCTCAACAGAGAAGATCTCCGACCCTGCTATTGACATGGCCGGGTTGTTGAAGTTGCACTATCCGCCGACTGTTTACACCATAACGGTACCCTGCTCAAGCGCCATTAAGCCGCGATGGATAATGCATGCGTTTGAGAAGGGTTTCGATGGTGTATTCATTGCTGCCGACGGCACCGACTGCCCATATGGTGAATCGTGTACCGAAAAAACAGGCAAACTGGTTCAGGAGACCCAGGATATCATGAAAGAAAAAGGAATAGATCCTGCACGCCTGAAAATGGCTGCTATCTGTTCCATTTGTAGTGAGCCGTTCGTGAAGCATGTGAAAACCTTTGCCCAAAATCTTCTTGCAAAAGAGGAGGCGTAAAAAACTGACTTAAAAAGACATATCATGTCAGACAAACAAAAAACATTGGAATATGATGTCCTTGTGATAGGAGGAGGGATTGCAGGGGGCGAGTGTGCCCTTAACCTCGCCAACCTCGGCCACAAGGTGCTTCTCGTGGAAAAAGACCTTACCATTGGCGGGAAGATGATAATGCTGAGCAAAGTATTTCCTACACTGGACTGCTCTGCATGTATCACCACGCCAAAAATATCCGAAATAGCAAGGCATCCCAATATCACTATCTTTACCGGCACCGAAGCAAAAAGTATAAACAAGCTGGCAGAACACAATTTCGAGGCCGTAGTTGTAAAACAGCCAAGGTATGTAAACGTGCAGGACTGCACCGGCTGCCAGCTTTGTGAAGAGGCCTGTCCGGTAAGCGTTACCGATCAGTACCAGTACGGGCTTACCGGCCGGAAGGCAGCATACATCCCGTTCAGCATTGCTAGTCCGCGTGCTGCTGCTATCGATATCGAAAACTGTACTTTGTGCGGTGCCTGCGAACGGGTTTGTCCCACCAACTGTATCGACTTCACACAGACCGAAGAGACATTTATTGTTAAAAGCAAGGCAGTGGTAGTAGCTACCGGGTTCAACCTTTTCGACCCCCTGAAGATACCGCGCTACGGATACGGACAATACAAAAATGTGATAACATCAATGCAGATGGAGAGGCAGCTTGCACCTACACGGCCTTTCAACACCATTCTGCGTCCCGGCGACGGCAAGATGCCCGATAACATAGCTTACGTACTTTGTACGGGCTCGCGCGATAAGACGGTCGGTAATCCGATATGCTCACAAGTATGCTGCATGTACTCCATAAAACAGGCGCAACTGCTCATGGGCGCACTGCCAATGGCCGATGTTACAATTTACTACCTGCACATACGTGCTTTCGGCAAAGGGTTCAACGAGTTTTACGCACAGGCACAGGGCATGGGTGTTGAGTTCGTAAAAGGTAAAGTAGGCAAGATAACCGAGAAGGAGAACGGCAACCTGATACTGCGATACGAAGACATTGAAGAGGGCAAGGTAAAAGAGGCAGAGCACGACATGGTAGTGCTTTCGGTCGGTTTGATTGCCAACCCCGAAGTTTCAAATTCTTTTGTTAACAAAACGCTTGAGCTTGACCCGTTCAATTTTGTAAAACAAACAGATATGCTTGCCAATCCGGCTAGTACCAGCATCAAAGGTGTGTTTGTTGCAGGAACTGCATCGGCTCCCATGGACATCCCGGATTCAATACTTTCGGGAGGTGCAGCATCGGCTCAAACAATAAGTTATCTGAGGAGGGCACAGCTATGAAAAAGAAAATAGGAGTTTACGTTTGTCATTGTGGCGGGAACATATCCGACTATGTAGATGTGGAAAAAGTAAGAAAGGCCTTAGAGAGTGAAGAGGGCGTTTATCTTGCCAAGACCACCATGTTTGCCTGTGCCGATTCCAATCAGAAAGAGATGGTGGAGGATATCGTCGCACAGAAACTCGACGGCGTGGTAGTCGCATCATGCTCCCCCAAGCTCCACCTGCTGACCTTCAGGGCAGTAACGGAACGTGCCGGGCTGAACAAATACAACTATGTTCATGCAAATATCCGCGAACAGGTCTCCTGGGCACACTCCGACAACAAAACAGGTGCGACAGAAAAGGCAATAAAAATAGTGAAGTCAGCCATTGCCAAAGTGCGCCGTTCAGAGGCCCTTGACCCCATAAAAGTGGAATCGGCAAAAGCTGTTGCAGTCATTGGTGCGGGAGTGGCAGGCATGAAAGCCGCAGTAAAACTTGCCAAGTCGGGTGTTGAAGTGTTTTTGATAGAAAGGGAGTTTTTTGTCGGAGGACGTGTTGCACAGTGGGATAATCTTTGTGTTACTGACGAAACAGGAAAGGAGCTTGTTACCCGCCTGTACGATGATGTGATGTCGCATAAAAATGTTACCCTTTTCACCGGCGCCGAGGTTGTGGAGAAAACAGGAAGCATTGGCAATTTTAATTTAAAAATCAAAATCAGGCCGAGATATATCCGCATGCAGTGCAACAAGGGTGAATTGCAAAAAGCCATTGATGTATGCCCCGTTGAAGTGCCTGACAAGTTCAATTTCGATATCACAAACCGGAAAGCCATTTACCACAACTACCCGAGCGAATATCCGCAACTGCCCGCCATTGACATTGATAACTGCACACGTTGCGGGGAGTGTGAGAAAGTGTGCAGCAGCATTGACTTCGGCCAGAAAACCGAATACCTGAACATCAGGGTTGGCTCCATCCTTCTTGCTACCGGCTTCGACCCATACGAACCAAAGGAAGGGGAATTCGGTTACGGAGAGATAGAAAATGTGGTTACCCTTCCCCAGTTCAAACGGATAGTTCACTACTGCAATGGCGGCAAACTGAAGTACAAAGGCCGGGAGATACACAACATAGCTTACATCTACTGCGTGGGCAGCCGCCAGGTTGACGGTGAAAATAAGTACTGTTCACGTTACTGCTGTACATCGAACATCTACACTGCTATCGGCGTCAAAAAGAAATTCAGGGACATTTACAACTTTCATTTCAACCGTGGAATACGCACATACGGTAAACAGGAGATTCTGTACGATGAATCATCCCGTCTCGGCGACATCTATCTGCAGTCGTTCGAGAACAGTCCGCCGGAAGTTAAAGAGGTGGACGGAAAAACGATTGTGTCGATAAACGATATCCTTACCGAAGACAAGAATCTGGAAGTTGAAGCCGACATTGTTGTCCTGGTTACGGGAATGGTGCCACGAAAGGACAACTCCATAGGCAGCCTGTTGAAAGTGCCGAAAGGAAGGGACAAGTTTTTCAATGAGATACACATGAAACTGCGCCCCGTGGAGACAGTGATTGACGGCATAACCATTGCCGGGGCAGGGCAGGG
>JALVJU010000476.1 GCA_027034005.1 Marinilabiliaceae bacterium | reverse complement strand
GCTACCGATGTTTCGGCCCCACCGGGGCTCTTTTGGGTTTGCTGTGTACCGCTATTTAGTTTGTATCCCCGCCCTTTGGACGGGGTTATTGTTGTTTTGCCCTTAGCAGGGCTTTTTTTAAGTGCTTTGCTCTTTTGCGCCTTTGCGTCTTAGCGGTATATTTTCGTTGCTTTGTACCTTTCCTTAATTGCGGAAGGGGCTACCGATGTTTCGGCCCCACCGGGGCTCTTTTGGGTTTGCTGTGTACCGCTATTTAGTTTGTATCCCCGCCCTTTGGACGGGGTTATTGTTGTTTTGCCCTTAGCAGGGCTTTTTTTAAGTGCTTCACACTTTTTATTTATATCTATACGCCCCCGTGCCATAGCGGTTTGTTTTCGGGATTTCGCTCTTTTAAATTTTACTGTAAAAAAAGAAGATATTACTTTAAAAATCCTCTTTGCGCCTCCGCACCTTAGCGGTTCAACCATCCGTACTTGTTAACTTTAAGAACTTTATAAACTTTCCAACTTTATAACTGTCTCACATATTCTCCTTGCTCATATCGTCCTTGTCGGAGAAATAGATGACAGGGATGTTGAGTTTTTTAATATTTTCTATCTGTCTTCGCTGATTCTTCGTCAGGTAGCGTTTTATTTTTCTGATATATACCTTTAATATCCTGTCAGGGTACGCCTGGGCGATGATGCTGTAGATTTTAATATCGTGGTGGGTATCATCCCCAAAAAGGAGATACTTTTTTTCAGGTGAGTTGTCCAGGATAAACCTCAATGCTTTTTCCTTGTAATATTTGCCTCCCTTTGTGCGTAAAAGCTGGTGAAAGCCTATGTATGGGGTCAGGTGCAGATACCCGACAGGCAGTCCGTTTCTGGTGATGAAATGTGTGAGCATGGCAAACAGGTTGCTTTCACTCTTTGAGACGTAGAACACTCTGCTGCCTTTCTCTTTCAGGATTTTCAAAAGTGTGGCCGTTTGGTCAATGGGGACGCGTTTGTTAGGTGTGACAAAAAGGACTGTTGCAATGCTTTTTGATATTCGCTGGGTATTGGATATGAGTATCGTATCGTCAATGTCGGAAATGGCTGCTATGGGGTTGTCGCTGTCGGGAAAGAATATTGGATAGGTTTGGATGATCTGCATCGGTTTTTTGTCATCGTACGACAGCACTTCTATTTTGTCAATCTCAGTGTCATCAACGACTGTGGAGAACTTGCCGAATTTGTCTGTTTCTGTTTCCATGAACTTATCACCGGCAGTAACAATTATTTTCTGGTTTTTGTAACGTTTCTGAAAATATGAGCTCAGTACGAGGTAAATATTTTTAAGCTTAGTGGTCTTTATGTGGTCGGGCCAAGAGATATTTTTCAGGATTATCCCGTTTATCAAAGTCTTGTTCTTGAACTGAATTGCTGATATCTGCCAAACAACAGCCATATATCTTTTTTTGTTTGCTGTTAAATATAAGTATTTTTGACATTAGAAATGAAACAATTTGCCCGGTGTTTAGTTTAAGAAAGAAAAGAGTTCATAAATGCAAAGAGTGACAGTATACATATTCGTTCTGTTATTGTTGTTTCCGGCCGTTCAGGCAAAAATTATTTGTATAGCCGGGGAAGAAGAGAGAGGGGCTTTGAATGAACCAGTTGAGATTGACACTTCACTTGCCCGGGATTACCGCACTGCATTTCTTCTTGTGTACAATCAATTAGACGATTTAAAGGATTGTGACATTAAAGTAAAAGGGAAAAAGCTGAAAACTACGATGGCATCCCGTCCCACTTTTTTCTCCTTTTTCAGAAAAAAAGATAAACGAAAATATGTCATTGTTTACAACAACGATCCTCAATTTGAAGGGGTAAAACCTTATGATGTTCCCGGACCGGCAAGGATAGGACTTTTTGCCCATGAGCTGATGCATGTGAGGGACTATCAAAGCCTGAAGTTCGGAGGCCTGGTGAAACGAGGATGGCAGTACATGTCGAAAAAAGGAAAGACGAACCTGGAACACAGGATAGACAGTATGACCGTGGCTGCCGGTTTTGGCGAAGATCTCTTCTACTGGTCGTACTTTGTTCTGTTCGACTCTAACGCCTCGGATGAATACAAAATGTTCAAGCGTGAGGTTTACCTGACACCGAAAGATATTCTTGAGATGATGGATGAGACAGGTTTTGCCGGGCATTATCATCTTGATAAAAACTAATCGTTATGTCCCTTTCGCATGCATACTTCAGGTTTTATGCAGAATTAAATGATTTCTTCCCCTCGCGCTTGCGAAACATTAAGGTACACACATTTGATTTTTTTGGTAAGAATACGGTAAAGGATGCCATACAGTCGTTCAATGTGCCGCACACCGAAGTTGACCTGATAATCGTTGACGGCACTTCTGTGGGGTTCGACTACATGCTGCAGCCGGAAGATAATGTTTCTGTCTATCCTGTGTTTGAGTCCATAGATATTTCCCCGCTGTTACGCTTACGGTCGAAGCCGTTAAGGCAGCCGGCATTTGTCCTTGATGTTCATCTCGGCAAACTGGCAAGGCTGATGCGTATGGCCGGGTTTGACACTCTTTACCGTAACGATCTTGATGACCCTGAAATAATGGATATCTCTGTTAAGCAGCACAGGATAATCCTTACCCGCGATATCGGTATCCTGAAACACAACATGGTGACCCATGGTTACTGGATGCACAATACCGATCCTGAAAAGCAGTTCCAAGAGGTGGTGCATCGATTTGACCTTAAAGGTGAGGTCAACACTTTCTCAAGATGCATGAAGTGTAACGGCCTGTTGAAGGAAGTTCCTAAAGAGGAAATTTATGACAGGCTGCCTGAATGTGTGAAAAAGCATTTCGATGATTTCTGGCAATGTACGTCCTGTGGGAATGTGTATTGGAAAGGCAGCCATTACGACAGGATGAAAGATAAAATTACCATGTTGTTATCGGCATGACTTGGTTTATCCAGTTGAGACCTTTGTAGGTTTTGTAGCAATGATGTCAACTGTCTGGTTCCTTATTTTACTGTTAAATGCCTTTAAAACTGCTTTCTATCTCTGCGGAGACTTTTTCAAGTACCTCGTCAAATGACCCCATGCCGTCAATAATGGCAACATCATGCATCTCCTGATATTTTTCAATTACCGGTATGGTCTTGGTCTTATGCTCTTCCAATCTCTGCACTATCCTCTCGGTACTGGAGTCATACGGCATTGCTG
>JALVJU010000475.1 GCA_027034005.1 Marinilabiliaceae bacterium | reverse complement strand
GAAAAGCTCTTTGTAACCAACAGTGTTCAGGGAATTAAGTTTCTTGTGAGGGTAAAATTCCTTTGCTTCTTCCACAAGGCCGTCAGCGATCATCTTGTCCACTCTTTTGTTGATGCGGTCGTAAAGCTCGGCACGTTCCATGTCCAGTCCGATCTGGATGATGTTGAAATCCCGCTGCCGTGTGTTGTGCTTTCTCAACGAACTGTATGGTTTTCCTGCCATCAGGCAGACTTCCACGGCATGGATGACCCTTTTGTCGTTTTTCAGGTCCACCTGGTCATAAAAAACAGGATCGAGGAGCTTCAGTTCCCTGCGTATGGAGTCGATGCCTTCGTGTTTGTAACGTTCCTGTATCTCTTTTCTAAGTTCCGGATCGATGGTGGGTATGTCGTCAATGCCTTTGCAGACGGCATCAATGTACATCATGGAACCGCCTGCCATCAGGATGGCGGGATGCTCTTTGAATTTTTCTTTTAGAAGTGCAATTGCTTCCTGTTCGAATTCATAAGCGCTGTAGTAGTCGTGGATGGACTTTGTGCCAACCATGTAGTGAGGCACAATGGAAAGTTGTTCTGGGGTAGGGGCGGCAGTGCCTATTTTTAGTTCTTTGAATATTTGGCGGCTGTCGGCGGATATGATGAATGTGTTAAGCTCTTTGGCAATTTTCAGGCTAAGGTCCGTTTTACCTATGCCGGTTGGGCCTGCAAGGACTATCAGGTGGTTTTTTGTTCTTTCTTTTCCCATTCCCTTGTGGTGGTTTCTCTCTTCAAAAATAGCACTTCGGGACGGAAAAACAATTATCAGTAGTCATCCGGGAAACTATCAGGGTCGATGCTGTCAAGGTCTTCAAGGTCATCCCCGAAAATGTCGTCATCGTTGAAGGGATCTTCCAGATCTTCAGCGTTTATGTTGTCGTCAATAGCTATCTGTTTGGGTATCGTCCCTTCTTTTTTCAACAACATGGGTTCTTTTAACTCACCTTTTTTGATGTCAAAAACTTCCATAAAAAAAGCTCTCTCCGAGAAAAAATCGAATACATACAACAGTCTTTGCTTTTTTTCTTTTAAAAAGTCAGCCAACAAAGTCTCTTCCATCAGCAGAGTGCCTTCGTCCTCTTCGTTCATCTTCATCAGGCTGATCTCCTTTAGCCTGTTCCAGTCACTATCGGTGATAACAAAGGATGCCATGTTTGACGGATCGAAGTTCAGGTTTTTCTGCAGGAAGTTGTGCAGTGTCATGAAATTTGCACTATGGGATATTGCGACCTCCATAATGAAATCTTCCACATCATTTGACAATAAACGGATATAAAGAACCATGCGTTTAATTGAACAGATTGTTTAACCTTAATGAATTGTTTTCAATACTTATAACTTAAAAACAGACTAAAAGTTTCATTAAGCATGGTAATTAACGTGCATTAACATTTTAAGTTGTTCTTTTTTCCTATTTTTAATCCATAATCCCTGATTTGTAATAAATAATCATTCAATTTTATATTTTATGAAAAATAAATTTAAGGACGGAGACAGTTCTGGATCTTCCGTCAAATCCTCCGGAAATAAAAAGGGAACCGGTCTGGAAAGGCGTGATTTCCTTAAGAAAGCTGTTCTTGGTACGGCTGCATTCACTGTTGTACCAAGACATGTACTTGGCGGCCCCGGCTTTACTGCCCCCAGTGATCAGTTAACTAAAGCTATAATCGGAATGGGCGGTATAGGATACGGTCATCACATGAAAAGGCCCGGCCGTCTTGTTGCCATCTGCGATGTAGATCAGAATCACCTTGATAGGGCGATAAAGAAAGTGGGAAAGGGAGTTCCTGCTTACCATGATTTTCGGGAGTTGTTGCTTCAGAAAGATATTGATATAGTTCACATAGCCACTCCTCCTCACTGGCACGGGCTGATGTCGGTGATGGCTGCCGAGGCCGGTAAGGATATATGGTGCGAAAAACCGATGACACGCACGATAGGTGAGGGACGAAAGGTTGTGGAGGCAGTTCAGCGCCATGGCACAATGTTCCGCCTTAATACCTGGTTCCGTTTCCGAGGGCAATTTTACGGACTTGGAACTACCGTTAAACCTTTGAAAAAAGTTATCGAGAGCGGCGTTTTGGGTTGGCCTTTGAAGTTTACCGTGAGCGGGATTACTGGCTACAACTGGAAATTCTATTGGAGGGGTGAGTACAACCTGCTGCCCATGCCGGTGCCTAAAGTACTTGATTATGATATGTGGCTTGGGCCTGCACCTTACAAACCCTACAACCCCGAACACGTTCATTCCAAGTTCCGCGGATACTGGGATTACGACGGAGGCGGACTTGCCGATATGGGACAGCACTACCTCGACCCAGTGCAATACCTTCTCGGCAAAGATGACACAAGTCCTATCAAAGTTGAAGTGGATGCACCGCAGCAGCACCCTTATGCCGTGGGTACGTGGCGCCGCATAACATACACTTATGATGACGGATGCCAGATAGTCCTTGACGGTGACAACAGCATCAAGGATGCAGCTTACATTGAAGGGCCGAATGGGAAGATTTATCGTGGTTTCAGGTCAACGATCCCGAACCTGAAAGAGATAATCCAGTCCATGCCTGATCCAGAACCACAGATCACTGATTTCCATGAATCGGTAAGGACACGGCAGAAATTCGCTCTTAACGAGATGAACGGCCACCGTTCGGCAACCATTGTGAACATGGGTGTTACAGCGCTGCGCCTGGGACGTACACTGCATTTCGATCCCGTTACCCAGAAGTTCATCAACGATGAAGCTGCCAATAAGCTCAGTTACTATCCGATGAGAGCACCATGGAATATTTTTTAAGGTGATTGATCAAATAAAAGAGAATTTAAAATAAGATATACATATGAAAAAGAGTAAAATATTCATAGCGGCGTTTCTGTCACTTTTCATTGCATTCAATGCCAGTGCACAGGATAACCGTACGCTTACTACGAAAATAGCAGACCTGCTCGTGCAGATGCCCGCAGACAACCTTCAGTTCAGGGACAAGCTGATGATTGAGATGGAGAACCTTGGAAATGAGGGATTAAAAGAGGTCTGTGCCAGGATAATTCCTCCCGGTACAGGTGATGACACCAAGGCCCGTTTTGCTGTTGAAAGTTATTCCCGTTATTTGAGCAAATCAGTGAATAAGCGGTTGAAGAAGGATTGGGAGAAGATAGTCATAGACATGATCGGGCAGAATA
>JALVJU010000474.1 GCA_027034005.1 Marinilabiliaceae bacterium | reverse complement strand
TGATCCTACCGTAATTCTTTTCTGAACGGTGTGTTTTTCGGATAACCTCAATTAAAGTTGTCGTTAATCTTTTGTTATTGATTTCTGGTTTTGATCTGAAGCAAACTCATTGTTTGTTTTAGAGGAATTGTATTTGATTGATAACGATGTTATCAGAGGGGGTGATATTATGATTTATGAAACACTGCAGATCATTAATGAACAGTTGAACAGGATGCTGGATGATGAGGGCTTTGGCAAGATCGCAATTCTTGACAATATTGCACTGTGGGGCTCGGGAAGTGATGATGCCTCGCGGCTTGAAGGCAAAGTTGTTCTTTCCCTGCTTAAGCTGGATGAGGAGTCAACACTCAGGAACACGCCTGCAGTACGGGTCACAGGGGAGAGAACAGAGTATGAAAACCCGCCTGTCAACCTTAATCTCTATCTGCTTATATCCGCCAACTGTGATACTTACGACAAGTCCTTGAGTGCCGTTTCAAAGATAATCCGGTTCTTTCAGGGAAACAAGACCTTTACATCTGCCAACACTGTGTACAACCGTTCAAATGTGGCATTTGAGAAACCCGACAGCTTTAAATTCTCGCTTACCCTTTACACTCCCTCTTTCGACGAATTGAATAACATCTGGGGAATGCTTGGGGGAAGGCAGCTGCCTTCGGTCATCTACAGAGTACAGCTGATACGCATTAAGAGTGATAAAAAAACGGGCGCAGGTTCGGTTATCACTCATGTTTCAGGAAAACTAAAAGATACAATGTGATGTCATTCACTATCACATACCGCCCGCTCTTCAGTGTCGATATTTTGCATAAATATCATCTCGACAAAGGTATGTCCCAATTTCAGGACATGAGTGATGTGGATAGGGAGAAATGTCTTGTGCAGTACGATTTGAGTTCGTTCCTGGAGATCGTGCCCACAGGTGAAACCATGCAAAGTTTGCAGGGGTACGGGATGGTTTTTAAAGTAAGTAATTCCGGTTTTACAGTGTGGTGCAAGGTTTCGGAGGAAAACAACAGTGTGCCGTTCACCGGTTTTGACGAAGACTTGCAGTTGACTTTTCTCCTGAAGTTGAAAGACCCCCGGTTTTTTAACTACACCGACCTTCCTTTGGATACATCGGAACGGTTGTTCCTTTTTACTAATTCAAAACCCGGCACATTGCCCTCTTTCCCGTTAATGTCCCCGGCAGGATCTTTTTCTGTTGTCGATCAAAGCAATGCCCTGCCTGCTAATGTTGCAGGCGAATACTTCAAAAAGCTGACCACAAACGAAAAGGACGGCCTTTGGGGCATGGTAACTGTCGGTGTACGTGGCGATACTGCTGATGTGAGCTTGTTAAACGCATCAAATGAGATCCCTGTTCCTTTCAGGAAATTCGAGATATATCTTGGGAACAGAAAGACATTCTGGAGGTACATCTTCCGCAAGGAGATGACTGCCCTGGCCGGTGATGATGTGGAACAGGAGAACGGCAACCCCCGCAAACTGATCACCAAATCATCAAAGCCGCTTACACAAGCCGGATTTGTCACGGTAAAGCTCAACGGCACGGAATTGCCAAACCCTGATGCCGGAACAGTGGTACCCGGAACATCAAACAATGAATTTTACTCTGAAATATATATGTGAAACTTAAATTTTTGATTATGCCTACAACGTTTAAAACACCCGGAGTTTACATCAGGGAGATATCAAAGTTTCCCCCTTCTGTGGCTCAGGTAGAAACAGCTATCCCGGCTTTTATCGGTTATACCGAAAAGGCCGATGTTGATGGCACGGATTATCATGCAGAAGGAATTGTAAAGCCGGTTAAGATCGGCTCACTGCCCGAATATGAGTTTTTCTTCGGAACTGCTCCTGACCCTGCTGATATCGAAATGGAACTGAATGATGACAATAGTGTAAAATCTGTGAAGGTTAACCAGATCAACCTGTTGTACGACACATTGAGAATGTTCTATGCCAATGGCGGAGGCGATTGCTACATCGTTTCGGTTGGTGGTTACAACAGCAAATCATCGGATGTCGATAAGCAGAAACTGCTTAACGGGCTTGCAACTCTTGAGAAGGTAGATGAGCCGACCCTGCTCGTCATTCCTGAAACTGTTCATCTTAAAGCTGCAGATGCGGGTGAGGTACATGCTGCCATGCTCAAACAGTGCAGTACCCTGAAAGACCGCTTTGCTGTCCTTGACATTGTGAACGGCGATGAAGAGGCAACTCCCACATCAGACCCTGTGCAGGACTTCAGGAACAATGTTGGGATGAACAACCTGAAATACGGTGCTGCTTACTATCCGTGGCTGAAAACTACTTTGCAGTTCAAGATCGACTACGATGCCATCACAGGTGGTACCTTCAAAAAAGGCGGGAATCCGCTGCCTGATGTGACAGTCCTTTTCAACAGTGATATTGTTGAAGGTATTAAAAACATTAAAACAGATATCGATGCCGGGGGATCTCTTTCTGTGCCGACTGCAGGAGATGTGACTAACAGGGCGGACCTTGTTACTGAGGCAAATAACCTGTACAATTTCTTCAAGAGTTTCTTTGATCTCACATTTTCCGACAATGATACGTCAGACCAAAATTCGGCTGTAAGCACCCATTCAAAAATGACTGCCGATGGTTCTGCTTTTCATAATTTATTGAAGGTGTTGTACGATTACAACTATTTCAGTCAGGCAGCTAACAGTGATGCCCCGTCACCGGCATGGGACAACCCTTTGATAGCAAATGATTTTGCTGCCGACTTTGCCCCGTTGGCTTTTACGGATCCTACAACAGGGAAGAACAATATTTATACCGCCACATCAACTGCTGTCAATGCGGCGCCTTACTTTGCTGCGCTTCTTGGAAAGATGAAAGCTCTGAAAGAAAAGTTTTATGACGAGCTAAAGGCAGTAAGGGCAAACCGTACGGAACTGTTGCTCGATGTTGACCCTGTTTACAAGAATATTGTTAATGCCATCAACACCCAGGGGGTTGTTCTTCCTCCAAGCGGGGCTGTCGTTGGGGTTTATGCTGCCGTTGACAACGATCGCGGGGTTTGGAAATCGCCTGCAAATGTTAGCTTGACTGCTGTCAGGGGGCCTGCCGTTAACATCACGCATCATGATCAGGAGAGTTTGAATGTTGATACCGAAGCGGGAAAATCTGTCAATGCCATCCGCAGTTTCACGGGCAAAGGGACTATGATATGGGGCGCACGGACGCTTG
>JALVJU010000473.1 GCA_027034005.1 Marinilabiliaceae bacterium | reverse complement strand
AAGGATTACCACCACAAAAAACAAAAGATATTTCATGATCTGTTATTTATTAAACTGTTCAAAATATTTTCAAATAAAGCTGTTCCTACTCACCGTTATTCCCAATGCCATTAAGTTAAGCTTTTTTATTTTATCCCGCCCCTAAAGAGATCCTGCCCGACTACGACGGTCAGGCCTGTCTGACTGCACAGCCAGGCAGGCGGACCAAAAAGCTAATTGATACTGGTTGATTTTCAATGGTTTCTCCCTTTCGGATATGGGGTAAAAGATCATTGAAAATCAAGACATATTCCTTAGCTTAATAGCACTACCTTTTATTCCCAGTGAACTATCTTGTCGATCTTACCTACCGTTTTTACCATGATTGTGGTACATTTCGACTCACGTGTTATCTGAAATGAAGGCAAACCATCAAGCGATCCGTCCTGTCTTCTTAGGTCCTTCCCTATTATCAAAACATCATAATTCGATGAGTTCCGGATCGTATCTTTTACCGGATCGTCACTTATAAACAATTCCACACTGTACAAGGCAGTTGTCTTCAACTGTGAAATGCTTTCAACCATTAACTTATCTACCCTTGACTTCTGTTGTTTTGAAAATCCCGAAGGCAGATAACTGAACAATGCGATCTTTGCCTTCCGCTTTTCAGCGATAGCTGTGGCACACATCAACATCATACCAAGGTTCCTGAAATCTTTTACATAAACACCAATGATTTTAGGGCTGAATGCATCCTGGGAGTTCTTGAATTTAAGGATCACAAGATCGGTATGTGTTGTTTTCAGCACTTTGTTGAACACGGTATTTTTATACTCTGTAGCCTTTTCCGGAAAACCTATCAAAATCAGGTCAGCATTTTCTTCTTCTGCCGAATGAACAATCCCCATGGCCACATCCCTCGAAGCCCTTATTACCGGTTTGAAGGTAATGTTATTCTGTTTGCCAAGCTCCATACCCTTTTTAATGACATCAAGTGTCTCCTGAGCATCAGACAAGGCCTCATAAAAATCAACACCTTTAGGGACATCCTTAACAGCTAAAACCACTATCTCACCCCCTTTTCTTGCCATCAAAGCATGAGAAAGAAAAAGAAGCGCTTTCTGCGTTTCCGGATTCGACATGGGGACCAGAAGTTTGTTTTTACGGAAAAACGAGAAATGCCTCCCATCATCCAAAACCACATTGCGTCCTTCACGTCCGGACTTCTCTCTTTTGCGTGAATAGAAAAAATATATCAGAATTCCTGCAACGATAAGCTGCTGACCTGCCGCAAGGGATATTATGTCAATGGTCATTAAGAGCCCCAGGTTTATGACAAGACTTATCTCCGGTAAGAATCGTTTGAGATAGAACTGAGGCCTCACATGCGGCTTCTCCTTGTACAAGCGGCGTAAAGCCAATGACACAGGCAGCAAAGAGAGCAGAAGACTAAAGTTTGTCACTTTTGCTATCGTTTCCAGATCAAGTGTTGCCAGGATAATGCTGACAAGTATTCCTCCCGCAAGTATTGCCCATTTGGGCTGTTTGGTCTTATCATTCAGCCTTCCAAGAATATCGGGAAAGAAGCGATCCCTACCCATGGCATACGTCTGCCTGCTCTGTGAAAATAGAGTACTGCTAAGCGCCCCAAGGGAAGCCAGTACTCCGCCGATAGAAATGACTATCCAGCCATTGCCTCCAAAACTTTTATTAGCAACAAGAACCAAGGGTGCCTGGCTTTCCGTAAGCTCCTTCCACGAAACAGTCAAAACGGCAGTCAATGCTACCAAAAGATAAAGTGCGATACTGATGATCATGGACAGTTTCATTGCCCGTGGCACTGTTTTCTCCGGCTCGATTATCTCATCTGCATTATTGGCTATCAGCTGGTACCCGAAAAAAGAGATGTAGATTATGGATATTGCCCCGAGAGTACCATGAAAACCATTGGGAAACACAGGCTTGGCATTCCCCGGATCCAGATGAAATGACGACAGTACGATCAGCAGTAACAATATCCCCACGTTCCCCCAAACTATCCAGTACTGAAAATTAAACTTTTTGTCCCCTGCCGGCCGAAGACTGAGAAATGTAATGATCAGGGTAATGGCTATTGCTATCCCTTTTATGTAAGGTTCCGACAAATGATCGCCCGAAAGAGAAACTGCATATTCGGCAAAACCAATTGCATAAAGACTGCTTGCCAGGATACTTCCCAGCGCAAGAAACCACCCGGTAGAAAAACCGCCAAAACTGCCCAGAATATCGTAAACATAAGTATATCCCCCGCCTGACCTCGGGATCAGGCGGCTAAGATCAGCATACATGATGGTAGTTACGAAAGCAAGAAGACCGCACATCAGATATGAAAGCGCTACCGAAGGCCCAGCCATACCGGCTGCTGAGCCGATAAGTACATAAATACCGGCACCAAGCAAAGCCCCTACTCCAATAGTTGTTGCCCCAAAAAGACCGATGGTTCGTTTGAGCTTTTGCGGCTTTATCTTTTTGTTGAAAATATCCTGTATATCCTCAGCCATGAAACTGTATTTGTTTCAAAGATAATAAATCACTCTAAATATGTTCCAACAAGGTTACCGTGTGTACGACAAAATCCACGTAATAAAAATGGGGTATAAAGACAGCAATATTATACCTCTTTCACAAACTGCTACTTGATGGATTTGAACCACATACGAGGCAAAACAAAAGCACAAAATCCATATCCATGACTAAACTAAGCCCCTGAGGGGCGAAACATTGGTAACCCCGTCCGTGAGGGCGGGGATAGGGATCACGGAAATCAAACATGGTTGGCGGGATTTTTGAGGCGAAGCATTCAAAAATCATGACAACCGCAATACGCGACTGATTGGGGAAAAGTGGATTTTGTCGTACACCCGATCTAAAATAAATATTGGCTATAATCATTAAAGAGTGTATTTTTACACTATCAAATGTTTTATATGAACAACCCTGACAAAAAGAATTCGGTATTTTTGAGCTTTCTGCTTCATCTTCATCCTAAAAAAGTTGACGAGAATTCTTTGAAGTTCACACGAACTTTCGGGCTTGGAGGCATAGCTGCACTTTTGTTCGTAATACTGGCCGTCACCGGCCTGCTGCTGCGCTTCAACTATGTTCCCGTTGCCGACCGTGCTTATGACTCGATTGTGGAGTTCAGGGAGTATTACATCTTCGGTGACTTGTTGCGTAACCTTCATTACTGGAGTGCCAACCTAATGG
>JALVJU010000472.1:7453-9288 GCA_027034005.1 Marinilabiliaceae bacterium | reverse complement strand
ATCAACGGATAAGCTCCGGACACCCCTCCTCCTATCACCACAATACCGTCTAACAGCGTAACTAGACTACTAAGTGCATCACCAAGGGCCTCTCCCATCACGGCAAAAGCTTTGTTTGCAGCTGCTGCATCCCCTTCCCTATCTCCCATGGCAATATCGTATATATCTTTTGGAGTAAGTTCGGAACTGTCCCCGGAAGTATCCCTGTAAACACGCTGAATGGCGCGAATACTTATACTTTCTTCAACATTCATTCCCTGATGAAACTTGTCACGAAGTAACCACACTTCGGCAGCCAGCGAATTATCCCCGATAAACAACTCTCCGTTACGTACTATCCCTGCTCCAAAACCTGTCCCGAGCGTAACCCCTATGAGGTTATTAAATCTACGCGGACTCCCGGCCTTTTCAAGCTCGGAATTAACGAACGGCAGCAGTCCTGAAATTGCCTCGCCATAAGCGAATAGGTCTCCGTCGTTGTTAATGAATACCGGCATCCCAAATTTCTCCTCCAGCATAGGTCCAAGCGCAACATCGCCCTTGAAAGCAGGAAGATTCCCAAGCTCGCCTATAATTCCGTTTGGGTAGTCTGCCGGGCCGGGAAAGGCAAAGCTGATGGCAACCGGCTTGTCTTTCAATTTTGACATTACCTCCTCAAAACCGGTAATGATAGTATTCAGGCACAGGTCAAGGTCGTGTGCATTCGAGGGTTTTGATATGGGATCAACTATCTCCCCATTTCCCCTGATGGCAGAAAATACAAAATTTGTTCCTCCCGCATCAAGAGTAAGTACAATTCGTTTGTCGTTAGTCGTATTCATTTTTCTAAGGTTAAGCTACAAATATAAAATTTTGTAAAAAAACTACTGTGTTTTATCAAAAAAACCGAACACAGATAACATATCTTAACTTTTTAACCCAAAAAACACCACTTTAATCAAAAAAAACATTGTTTTAACATTAAAGAATCTTAAATTTAAGGCAATACGTTTGGGCAACCAAAACAACCCTGATATGCAAACCAGAGAAAAACTAAATATATTACCGGGAATTCTTTTCCTCTTTTTGTTAGTAATTTCTGCATTTAATGGAAATACTAGTGCACAAACTATTGACTCCATAAATGATATTGACCTTATTGCCTCTTCTTCTCCTAATCAGGACACTGTAAACATGACAGGAATTTCAGGAACAGGCAATATTAGCATCAGTGCAACGAGTGACAACACCAATCTGATACCAAATCCTGCAGTTTACTATACCTCTCCGAATGCAACAGGTTTTTTAACATTTACCCCTGTTGCTGATGCATACGGGCAAGCTACCATTACAATAACTGTTACTGATGATTCCGGAAGTACATCTGAGGCATTCACAGTTTATGTAAATGATCCCCCAGTCGCAGTTGACGACAACAATATAAGTGTGGACGAAGGAGGTTCGGTGGATATAAATATATTATCGAACGACACTGATACTGACGGAATGCTCGATGCATCATCAGTAAATATATCAAAGGTAACAAACGGTTCATACCAATATGATAACAACGGTACAGTAACATTTACCCACGATGGTTCTGAAACCACTTCCGCCGGATTTGCATATACCATTAAAGATGATAAAGGAGCAATATCTGACACTGCCAGGGTCACCATTTCTGTCACACCTGTGAACGATCCGCCTGTGTTTACTTCCCCCTCTTCTGTTACCGTGAACGAGAACCAAACGGCCACACTCACAGTATCCGCATCAGACCCGGAAAACAATACCGTGACCTATTCCCTGCCTTCAGGAACCAATGACAACGGACTGTTCAACATAAACCCCACATC
>JALVJU010000472.1:0-7353 GCA_027034005.1 Marinilabiliaceae bacterium | reverse complement strand
CAATCAAACAATTACAATCACTGTGGCCAATGTTAACGAGCCACCGGTGTTCTCATCACCTGACGCAATTACCGTGAACGAGAACCAAACGGCCACACTCACAGTATCCGCATCAGACCCGGAAAACAATACCGTGACCTATTCCCTGCCTTCAGGAACCAATGACAACGGACTGTTCAACATAAACCCCACATCGGGAGAGCTAACATTCACTGCTCCTCCTGACTTTGAAAACCCTGGTGATGCCGATGGCAACAACATATACCTGGTAACGGTAATGGCCGCTGACGACCAGTCGCCCTCCCTGTCAAACAATCAAACAATTACAATCACTGTGGCCAATGTTAACGAGCCACCGGTGTTCTCATCACCTGACGCAATTACCGTGAACGAGAACCAAACGGCCACACTCACAGTATCCGCATCAGACCCGGAAAACGATCCTGTTTCATACATTCTTCTTTCTAATACCACAGACAATGTGTATTTTTCATTAGATTCAAAAACCGGCATTTTAACATTTAACAATCCACCGGACTATGAAAACCCCGCAGATGGAAACACCGACAATATTTATGTTGTAACCATTGCTGCAGCAGACAATCAATCTCCCCCACTGACAGCTACCCAAACCGTTAACATTACCGTTGAGAACGTAAACGAACCACCAATTTTTACATCTAACACAGAAGTTACAGTTGCTGAAAATCAAACAGCTGCATTAACTGTTACTGCTATTGACCCGGAAAATAATACCGTAACATTCTCATTACCGCTGGTAACTGACGATAACGATCTGTTTTCTATTGATGCAAATACCGGAGCAATAACATTCAAATCAGCCCCTGACTATGAAAAACCTGCAGATGCCGACGCTGACAATAAATATATCATCAGGGTCATGGCTTCTGACAATGAAGCGACTCCTTTATCAACTTCTCAAACCGATACTATCACGGTATCTGACATTAATGAAAGTCCCGTTCCTACAAACGATACCTATAATGTTAATGAAGATGACACACTGATTGTTAAAGCCCCGGGGGTTATTGAGAACGATCATGATGAAGAAAACAATGATCTTACAACACGAATTGATATTAATGCAGTACACGGCAACCTTGTTTTTAATCCCGACGGTTCATTCAGATATAATCCTGAAGCCAATTACAATGGCACAGATCAGTTTAGTTATTATTTAAATGACGGGAATTCTGACAGTGAAAAACCAGCCCTTGTTACAATTACAATAATACCACAAAACGACCCACCGGTTGCCTATCCCAACTCTTACAGCGTATTGGAAGATGAAATCCTGACCATTAGTGCTCCCGGAGTACTTGACAATGACGTTGACATTGACAATAACTCCTTAACCTCCACCCTCATAAGTACCACAAAAAACGGCACACTTAACCTGCACTCCGACGGATCATTTTCATATCAACCTGATCATAATTATGCCGGCACAGACACGTTCAGATATGCAGCCAGCGATGGTAACTTACTTAGTAACACTGTAACAGTGACTATTGACGTTGGAGCAACCAATGATCCACCGGTTAGTGTAGATGATAACTATACCGTGAACGAGGACAACACCCTTATCGTTGATCTTCCTGGAATATTAGATAACGATTACGATCCTGATAACAACTCGATGTCCACTATCCTGATGTCAAATGTATCTCATGGCAATTTGACCTTTAATACAAACGGATCATTTACATATACCCCCAATAACAACTATAACGGAAACGACAGCTTTACTTACCAGGTTTCTGACGGGCAGGAAAGCAGCAATACTTCTACTGTTACAATAAATGTTAAAGCGGTCAATGACCCGCCTATTGCAGAAAACGACTATTTTTATACTGCAGAAGACATCCCGGATAATATCAGTGTATTAGCAAACGATTCGGATCCTAATGATAATTTAGGGGGGATTGACCCTAATACCATTAAAATTGTTTCTCCTCCAAACCATGGAACGGCATTGATAGCTGGTCCAAAAATAAGCTATACCCCATATTCAAGATTTTATGGGAACGATACTCTAACATACCTAGTTTTTGATACGGGTTATCCGTTGCCCGCAATTAGCGATACGGCCTTTATCTTCATTCAGGTTATACGCAGACATCCTCTGGCAATAAATGATACTGTTACAACGAATGAAGATATCTCGATTGATATCAACGTATTACAAAATGATTTGGATGGCGATATAGATCCTTCCACTGTGACAATAGGAACACCTCCTTCGCATGGGGTCGCATCTGTAAATCAGACAACTGGTGTAATAACCTACACTCCTGACCTGAACTATAACGGTTTGATCGAAGATGAAAAAGGTGACGGATTTACCTACACAGTTCGTGACAAGACCGGATTATCAAGTGATCTGGCCAATGTGTTCATTAGCATCACTCCAGTACCTGACCACCCGGTTACAACAGACATATCCAGATCAACACCTGAAGATGTGGCACTTATCATACAACTAGATGTATTTGCATCCGATCCTGATGATGACCTGGACCCGGCATCAATAGAGTTTATTACCAATCCATCTCATGGTACGGTTTCAAGCGATAACCAAACCGGTTCAATAACTTATCAACCAAACACAGGATTCTCAGGAGGAGACTCTTTAACCTTCAGGATATCTGACCTTGCGGGAAATAAAAGTAATATTTCAAGTATTTTTATTAATGTTTCTGATGAAGCTCCCAGTGCAATCAATGATACTGTAAGTATTTTTGAGGATCAAACAATCACAATTAATGTACTGGCAAACGACAGCGATCCACAAAACAACATAATTCCCGATTCAGTAAGGGTTGTTTTTGCTCCATCTCACGGTACTGCAAATGTTAATCATTCAACAGGAATAATAACCTATACCCCGGATACAAACTATTATTACAAAGATCAGGAGAATAATGCCGATATATTTACCTATTCCATTGCTGACGCAACCAATTATCATGACCAGGCACAGGTTGTCATAAAAGAAATAACCCCTGTAAATGACCCTCCGACAGCAGTTAATGATTACATAACCACGCAAGAAGATCAAAATGTAAAAATTGATATTATCAGTAACGATTTTGATATTGACAACCCGATCGATTCGACATCTGTTAATATTTTCAGATCCCCTGAACACGGTCAGGTTAGCTTCGATCCGGTAACTCATTTAATAATCTATAATCCCGAAATTAATTATTCTGGAACCGACAGCCTGATTTATGAGATATCGGATGTTTCGGGGGCCACAACACAAGGTTCGGTATACATTACTATTCAGCCCGTACCTGATCCTCCTTCTCCCCAGGATGATATGATAGAAGCCACCGAAGAAACCGAAGTCATATTCAATGTACTGCTGAATGATGTTGATGTGGAAAATGACATCGATTCTTGCAGCCTTGAAATAATCACGCCTCCCGAACATGGCACGGCAAAAACATTACCGTATCCTGATTGTGGAAAGATCAGCTATTTACCCGACGACGATTATGTAGGAACAGATAAATTTACATACCAGATAAATGATACTACCAACTTAACAGGTCAGGCAGTTGTCAATATAACAATAATAAATACTCCTGACGCTCCGGTTGCAAATGATGATAACTATACCATTGCAGAAGATTCAACCATAGAAATGAACGTATTACTAAATGATGTAGATCCTGATAACAATATCGATTCTTCAAGGATAAGTATTGTTGAATATCCTCAGAACGGATCTGTTGAAATAAGCAATAACAGAATTGTTTATGTACCTGCCACCAATTATTTCGGGGATGATGTATTCAGGTATCAGGTATGCGATTCAACCAATCTTTGTGACAGTGCATATGTATACATAAACATAACTCCGGTCAATGATCCACCGGTAGCAGTGGATGATTACGGAAGTACAACAAATCAACCGCTGAGAATTGATGTTGCCGCCAACGATATCGATGTGGATGGCAACCTGGATCTTTTCAGTATTGTTGTTATTACCTCACCTCAGCATGGCAATACAAACATTGAGAATGGAACAGGATTTATAGTTTATACCCCTGATGATATTGACTACTATGGCCCTGACAGTTTCGTATACAGGATATGTGATACGCGTGGAGCATGTGATACAGCAACTGTATATCTGGAAATAACTTCAGGCAACGTTGCACCGGTAACACAACCTGACTATGTAACCACAGATGAAGATACTCCAGTTAGTATTCAACCTGCCAGCAATGACACCGATCCGAACAATAATCTGGATATAACCAGCATTACCATAGTTGATGGCCCTAAAAATGGTACAGCAACTCTTGATGCTATGCCCAGTCAGATAATCTATGAGCCTGCGTTGAATTTTAATGGCACAGACACCATCGTTTACAGTATATGCGATTCCGGTGAACCATCAATGTGTTCAAATGGAATGATATACATTACCGTGAACGCTGTGAATGACAGCCCCGATGCCGGAGACATTGCAGTTGAAACCTTCGATAACTCAACTATTGATATTGATGCACTCTCATATTGTACTGATCCGGAAGATGATCTTCTTTCTGTATCAATTTCTGAATACTCGCCCGACATTCACGGAACAGCTACCGTTAATCCTGACGGATCAATTCATTATGTAGCCGCCGAGGGAATTTACTGTACTACCGACCAAATCATTTATAAAGTTTGTGACCCGTCCGGGGCATGTGACACAGCGAGCATCATTATTTCCCTTGACCCTGTAGACAGTGACGGCGACAATATCCCCGACAATGTAGAAGGAAACATTGATCCTGATAACGACGGAGTACCGAATTATCTTGATGATGATTCCGACGGGGATAACATTCCGGATTACATTGAAAGCGGTATTAGTAATGCATGTACCGACACTTTAGCAGACACTGACGGAGATTCCATTGATGACTTCATTGACACAGACAGTGACAATGACGGATACCCTGATAAAGATGAAGGATACGAAGATTGCGATAATGATGGCATTCCAAATTATATCGACAATGATGATGATTGCGTCAGCAGGCAGGATACTGTCAGCATCTTTGTTCCTAAAACATTCTCACCAAACGGGGATGGGATAAATGACTTTTTCAAAATACCCGGGGCCAAAGACCTGAACAATGACCAACTTTACATTTACAACAGATGGGGTAGTTTAGTTTATCAATCGAATAACTATGACAATACCTGGAACGGCAAATCGGATAAAAGTATGTTTGGCACATCCGACCTAGAAGAAGGCACATATTTTTATATCTACAAGCGGGGAGATTCAAATCAGGTTATTAAAGGGACGGTTTATATAAAACGATAGGACAATGGCTTTAAGGCATAACATATATATAAAACATAACTATCTCTATCTGAGGATAGGGTTGCTTATTCTGTTTCTGGTTCCTGCAAAGGTCTTTTCCCAGCAAGACCCTCTCTATACCCAATACATGTTCAATAAGCTGGCGATAAATCCCGGATATGCAGGCACAAATGATATGTTGAGCATGATGGTGCTCAGCAGGCATCAGTGGGTAGGTTTTGATGGCGCACCTTCAACACAAACATTTACAGCCAATTCTCCGATCGCAAATAAGAACATAGGACTTGGTTTTTCTGTTCTCTACGACAGGCTTGGACCCTCAAGACAAACCGGAATATATCTCGACTATTCTTTTCAGGTGAAAATATCCCAAAATTCAAAACTTTCCTTCGGAATTAAAGGAGGCGGGAACTTCTATCAACTTAATATGGTTGAACTAAAGAATATAGCACCATACGATGATCCGGCTTATACAGATAACATAAATAAATTTTTACCAAATTTCGGGGTTGGATTGTATTACTATTCCAAACACTTCTATCTTGGGGCATCTGTCCCTAAACTGCTTGAGAACAAACTGGAGGATAATGACCATGAGACATATCAGGGAGGAAAAGAATGGCGGCACTATTATTTTATGACCGGGGCATTAATAAATATAAGCAGTGGTGTAAAGTTCAGACCGTCAATTATGACAAGGCTTACATCTGCTGCACCTGTATCTGTTGATCTGAATGCAAACTTTCTTTTTGCCAACAGAGTGTGGGTTGGGGGAATGTACCGTATATCCGGATCGTTCGGAGGCATTGTTCAGTTCCTCATAACACCTCAGTTCAGAATAGGTTATGCCTACGATATGAATACGGGTGAATTACAAAACTATAATAACGGGACACATGAGATCATGCTGAATTATGAGTTTAATTTCAGGAAGGAAAATGTTCACAATCCGCGATATTTCTGACATGAACAAAAGATATATATTAATCATTTTAACTGTTTTTATCTCTTTGGGAGCCTTCTCCCAAAGCAAGGAGCTACTGGCAGCTGATAAACTATTCAACCGGTTCAATTATTCAAAAGCTGTTGATAAATACTTAAAACTGATAAGTGAGAATAAGAATACTTACTATGCTACAAATAAAATTGCTGAATGCTACAGCCGTTTGCAGGAACCGGAAAAAGCCATAGAGTGGTATATGAAAGCGATAGAGTTCCCGGATGTCGATTATCATATCTATTTCAAACTGGCCCAGGAACTAAAGAAGGTGAAAGATTATGAAGCCGCACATGATTACATGCAGAAATACCTGGAACTGTCAGGTGCCAAACCGCGTGAATACGACTATCCGCTCAACAGTTACATCCGGCTTTTAAAAGAGGATTCCACAAGATATGAGATCTATACTCTCATGATCAACTCTAAATTTTCGGAGTTCGGCCCTGTCATATACAACAACAAACTTATTTTCAGCTCCAACCGCCCCAGGCGTACATGGGTGAACAGGGATGATGCATTGACAAATCAGTCGTTTTACAGCCTTTATGAAGCACCTGTGATCTCCATTAATGAACTTAAAGAACCTAAAATATTTGCGAATAATTTGAGATCAAAACTTAATACGGGCCCAATATGTTTCAACAAGGCACAAAACCTGATGTATGTTACACAAAATGATCCAAAAAATAAAAAGGGAGGTGCCACTCTGGATATTTATACAACAAAAAAGACAAAAGGCAAATGGTCAAAGAACCTTGAACGCATACCATTGCAGCATGCCGGTTATTCCATTGCCCATCCCTCTCTTTCAAAGGACGGAAAAAAGCTGTATTTCAGTTCAGATATGCCGGGAGGATATGGCGGTATGGACCTGTATGTCTGTGACAACAAAAACGGCTTTTTAAGTTCGCCTGAAAACCTCGGCCCGGAAATTAACACTCCCGGAAATGAAGTCTTTCCATATATTGCCGATAACGGGCGCCTGTACTTCGCATCC
>JALVJU010000471.1 GCA_027034005.1 Marinilabiliaceae bacterium | reverse complement strand
TACCTTTTTGTTTTTCACTGCATTAATTTCCTTAAAACTATCCCATATTTTTTTCTCCTCTTCACCTACTATGCCCATTGTAGAGATGAAGATGATGTCAGGGTTACGGTTAAGGATTGTTTCACGGGAGATGGCACCTGTTTTCATATCCTTAGCGATATTCTCGCATCCTGAGCAGGTGATGTAATCATCCATGAAAGTGCCCGGAACAACTGCGTAGATAGGATTGGCGCCTATCTGAAAAAAGAACTTTAATCGGGTGTTTCCTGCAGGGGCCATTTTACGCAGGGAGTCGATGCGCCGGCGGGCTGTTTCAACAATGATGCGGGCAGTATCCTCTTTTCCTGTCAGTTTTCCTATTTCGATAAAATCGTTACAAATCGCGTCGTACGAAACAGGGTTTTTGAAACGGTAAACCCTGATGCCCTCTTTTTTCAGGGCTTTGACGTAGTTATTTCCTGTAAGCCCTCCTGCAAAGACAATGTCGGGTTTCACAAGCAGCACTTTTTCCATATTTACCTTTACTGCGCTTCCTACTATCAGGTCTTTGTTGTTTTTAGTGATATCGCAGTACGATGTGGCGCCTACAATGTTTTTTGTAAGCCCGAGGTCTTGCAGTTCACGGGTGAGGGAGGGGACAAGGGAAACAATGCGTAGGTTTTTTGCAGGGCCGTGTTTTTGTTTTTTCTTATGCCCGCAAGAAACAGCAATAAAAATTATCAGGAATATTAAAAATATTTTTTTCATGTAAGTCATTTAATCTTTGTCGGTATGCCCGAAACCATCAAAAATACTTCATCGGCAAGTGATGCAATGTGCTGGTTCATGAACCCCTGCAGATCGGTGAACCTGCGTGATGTTCCGTCCGGGGCATGAATGCCCATGCCCAGTTCGTTGGTGACCACTATCAGTGTGCACTCTTTTTTTAGCATTAGTCCCCATATCTTTTTTGCCTGTACAAGCGACTTATCGGCATCGAAGTTGTTGTCGTGAAATATGTTGGTAAGCCACAAGGTAATACAGTCCAGCACAACGGTCTTGCCATCGATGTGAACTTCGTCAATCTGTTTGTCTTTTTCAATGGTAGTCCACTCGGGGCCTCTGTCGTCGCGGTGTTTTTGTATGCGCTGCCTGAAATCATCGTCCCACACCCTGGCAGTGGCAAGGTAAACAGGAGCTTCTGTTTTCTGTTTTGCGAGTTTCATGGCAAAACTGCTCTTTCCCGAGCGAACACCTCCGGTTATCAAAATGATGTAAGCCATAAAAAAGATAAAAATCCACCCGGTGAACCAGCACCGGATGGAAAAAACAACTTAAAGACAAACAATTATTTTTTGACCGTCAACATCATGAACGGAGCAATACCGGTTTTATACTCTTTCACAAGAGAGCCGGAAGGAGTATAGGTTTTCATAAGGCCGCCGGCAGTAACACTTTCGGACACGAAACAAATGAGGTTGTCAGATTCGGTGTCAACAGCAATGCCGTTGAGTCCTGTGATGCCTGAAACAACAGGTGATGCACCGAAGGTTTTTGATGCAGTGTTGAACACCTCAACAGCGCCTATCACGTTCCAGTTTTCATCGTATGAACTTGCCATCACGTACAGTTTTGACTCATCTTTGTTGAATGCCATTATGTTAACGTACGAAGTTGAAATACCTTCCTTTTTATAAACAGTCAGCTCATCATTTGTTGTGTTGATGTAACCAAGCCCTGCATTGTCACTGAAGTCGCTGTAAGTGCTGACGAGCGAAACAAACAGGTTTTCTTTGCTGTCTTTGATAAAATATGAAGAAACAGCAGGAGTAACAATGTATGAGATGTTGTCGTCCGAAAGATTTATTACCGCAATGCTGTCTTTGTAGTTAAGTGCGGCATAAAGTTTTCCGTGTGCAACTGCCAGCCCTTCGGGGCCGCCCGGAAGAGCAATTTTCCCTTCAACCTTTTTTGTCTCAAGGTTGAATTTTGTGATATAGGACAAAGATTCATCTTTCCATATTTGACCGCCCCAGCAGGAGATATAAAGGGTATTGCCATCGGCAATGCAGTAGCGGGGTTTCACCAGGTCACCGGAAGTAACCCCGTTTGCAGTTTGCTCAAAACTTTCGGCATCTACCCAGAAAACCTGGTCTGCATTGTTGCCCATAAAATATATCTCATCTCCGGCAAGGTATGCATACTGCGGGTTGGAGGTCATGCCAACACCGTTCACACTTTCGTAGAACTTATTGCTGACAGTGTCTTTTTCGGTATCGAATACCGATACGCTGCCTTTGTTGCCGCTGTAGCTGCCGTAATTGATAATGTAGTTGGTGCCTTTTGCATCAGGGTTAACCTTTTCGTCAGGGCCACAGGCCTGAAAAATTAGTGTAAGCCCTAAAATGAACATTAATAAATTTCTCGTTTTCATAGTGATAAAATTTAAGTTTAATTATTAAAAAAATAAGATAATTTTCCTCTGAAACTCATCCCTGGCATGGCATAGTTCCATGATGAGTAGTAGTTCACGTTAAAAATGTTGTCGGCATAAAAGGTAAATCTAAGGTTGTGTTTGTTTTTTAATCTTACCTGTCTGTCGATTGATATGTTTGTAAGGGCATAGCCGTCAAGGATGTTGTATGGTTCTTCGTTGGTGTATTGCCACGATACGCCGTTGAGGCCCAAATTAAAATTCCATTCTTGCATGTTGAATCGGGAGAACACAGAAAAGGTATGCAAAGGAACATACTCGAGCTGACGGTCAAGGGCGGCAGTGGTGTTTGTTGACTCTACTCTTTGTGCCGAATTCAGCGTGTAATTCAGCCCGAACAAAAGTGCCGACTTTCTAAGCTTTACTTTGAAATTTGTTTGCAGTTCGATCCCTTTGCTCACCACTTTCTGTACATTTTCGGCGGTCCAATACGCCCCTGAATTCTTCCACAGTATCCAATCATCCACATCCATGTAAAAAGCATTGAGCATGATCTTTAGTTCCGTTTTGTCAGTATATCTTGAGTATTTTCCACCGATCTCGTAGTTTATCCCTTTTTCGGGCAAAAGGTCGGGGTTTCCGCCCGGTACCCAGAAGCGGTCGTTGAAAGTTGGTATCCTGTAACTTTTAGAAATATTTCCCGAAAAGCCCACTCTTGAAGTTTCCCATGAAAGCAGGTCATAAGATACTCCAAATGCGGGTGTAAAAGGGGCCGTGAAGTCTGTAACAAAACCTTTTCTCAGGTTTATGCTCATCTTC
>JALVJU010000470.1 GCA_027034005.1 Marinilabiliaceae bacterium | reverse complement strand
AAATGAGATTATCCGCTCTGTTGTCAGTATTTATCCTGCTACTTCTCACATCATGCACATCCGAGAAACCGGAGTCGGCCGAAGGGCAAGTTCCTTTTGCAGTGATGGCCTACTACATGCCCGGAGCAAATGTAGATGCGGCAAAACTGCCACTAAGCAAGCTCACGCATATCATCGTTTCTTTTACCGAGGTGATAGACAACAAGATGAAATTTCCCAACGAGCCAGATTATGAAAAACTACAAAAGATAACAGATTCAAAGAAGTACCATCCAGGATTGAAAGTCATGGTTGCCTGTGGCGGATGGGGCGGATCAGGTGGTTTCACCGACATGGCCGTTTCTGCAACAACAAGAAAAATATTCGTAAACAGTGTCATCGATTTTATTGAAAAATACAATATCGACGGAATAGATATCGACTGGGAGTACCCCGGAATGCCGGGCATTGGAAACCCGTACAGACAGGATGACAAAGAGAATTTCACATCTTTGATGAAAGAACTAAGAAGAGCCATGGACAAAACAGGACAAAAATACGTCCTGACATTTGCAGCAGCGGGCTGGGAAAGATATTTCGACCATATCGAACTGAACAAAGTTATGAAATATGCCGATTACATAAATATGATGACCTATGATTTCGAAGGCGGAAATACACCTGTAGCAGCACACCACACCAATCTGGGAAAAGTGGGGCTTTTCAATCTAAAAAGCGATGCCGCCAGAAATTATTACAAAGAGTCTCCAAAATCGGCAGAAAGGATCATCGAATTTGTCCTCGGCAATGGCATTTCACCAAAACAGGTTGTGATTGGATGCGCTTTTTACGGCAGAGGGTGGAAAGGCGTTCCGTCAGATAACAACGGACTTTACCAACCCGCTAAAGGTTACTGGAAAACCGTAACCTATAGGGAGATAAATAAAGAATATGAAAACAAAAATAGTTTTATCCGTCACTGGGACGATATTGCAAAAGCACCTTTCCTGTTCAATGCTGCAGACAGCATTTTCATTTCTTACGACGATCCCATGTCGGTAAAACTAAAAACCGAATACGCAAAAGATAACGGTCTTGGCGGGGTTATGTTCTGGGAATTAAAGCATGATTCGGAAAATAATAATTTATTGAATGCAATTGTCGAACAGGTGAAACAAAATTGAATCTAATACGTACAAACAATGCCACAGCATGACATGTGTCATGTTGTTAAAAAAATAAAAATCCCCATTTGGAAAATAGATAAACAAACTATATTTTAGACAAATTAAAAAAACAACCTCTAACCAAGTATTAAAAGCATGAATGACAATGGTTCCTTAAATAATATGCTAATACAGGACTGGGAAGATAAAACCATCCTCGTTGTTGAAGATATTGACACCAACAAAATATTTTTTGATGCTGCTTTAAGAAAGACCAAAGCAAAAATAGTATGGGCAATGGACGGTCAGGAGGCAATTGATAAATTCAAGGAAAACAGTATCGACCTTGTTTTAATGGATCTTCAGCTTCCGATACTTGACGGCTATACAGCCACAAGGGAAATAAAAAAAATAAACCAGGATGTTCCTATAATTGCGCAAACGGCACATGTAATGTCGGGGGAAAGGGAAAAATGCCTTGAGGCCGGATGTGACGATTACCTTGCCAAGCCCATCAGGCTGCAAATATTAATGGATACCTTATCAAGGTTTCTGAACAAATAAGAACACTGCCTAAGGTGTTTCTTTTAAGAGTGGCACCTAAGGCAATACTTTCATCTCTGTACGGCGGTTCTTAGCCCGTCCTTTTTCCGTAGAATTGTCTGCTACAGGTTCGGAAAATCCGTAACCTTTATATTTCAGGCGTTTCTCATCAATACCTTTGCCTATCAAATAGTTGTAAACCGATCTTGCACGGTTCTCCGACAACTTAAGATTGTACTCCCTGCTTCCCACATTATCGGTATGCCCGCCTATCTCAACTTTGAGATCAGGATTTTCCTTGAGCAGATCCACCAGGGTATTCAGTTCTGCGTACGACTCTTTTTTCAGGTCAAACGAATCGGTGTCAAAAAATATGTTCTTAAGAACTATCTTCTCTCCCGGCTGCAACGGGCTCAGATAAACATTCAACTGCTGAGGATTGTCAACATCCTTGGCGCTTTCCACATCAAAACTCCCGGAATAAAAAAGGTATCCCGGTTTCTGAACACTCAATGCGTAACTGTGTCCCACCGGAAGGCAAACAAGGAAACTGCCCGTGTATGGATCCGATACCGAGCTGACAACCTCTTCATCAGCCTCAATGTCCTTAAGCACAAATTCTGCCTGTATCTCCTTTCCTGTTTTTTTGTCAAACACCTTTCCTTTAACATAAGTGACCGGCTGAGGCCGCAACTTCTCAGGCATTTTGAACACATAAATATCTTTTCCTTTAGTTTTTGATGGTAATCCATCGGAGGAAAAATATGCATTTGTGCCCTTTGCGTTCAACACCAGGCCGATCTCATCATGCACTGTGTTGATGGGGTAACCCAGGTTCTCTGGCAAACCCCATTGCCCGTTCTTGTCCTTACGGCTGATAAAAAGATCCATATTGCCCATTCCCGGCCAACCATCAGAAGAGAAATACAAAGAGTGGTTATCGGGATGGATGAAAGGTGAATTTTCATCCGACGGAGTATTTATACGATCGCCAAGGTTTTCTACATTGCTGAAAACAGGCACATTGCCATCGCGGAAACCTATCAGTGTTGCTTTCCACAGATCTTTCATTCCCTTTCCCCCCGGCCTGTTACTGGCAAAATAGAGGGTCTTTCCGTCGGCAGAGAAACTTGGCTGAGACTCCCAGTAGGAAGTATTCAGCGGAGCTCCCGGATTCACAGGCTTCGACCAGCCTTGCGGCGTTTTGTATGAAAACCAGATATCACAGCTTCCCATTGAGCCGTTTTTACCGCATGATGTGAAGAACATCCAGTTGCCGTCAGCCGACAGGCATTGTGCACCTTCATTTCCCGGGGTGTTAAGTGTCACAACAGGAAGCCTGTCGCTCCACGTGCCGTCACGCTTCTCTGATATGTAAAAATCCTCACCAAAGAACCGTGAATTTTTCGGTAGTTTCTCGCGTTTAAAAAGTGCTGTGTCACGGGGGACAAGAACGGTAAAAACCATGGATTCCTCATCGGCAGTAAGGCTCGGCCAGTACTCATCATAATCGCTGTTGACAGCAGGCCCCAGGTTCTTTGGCTCAAAATCAACAGGTTTCTTCACAGCCTCATCTGCAAATTCGGCCTGCTTTATCCACCTGTCGGCATCAAGACGACCCCTCCTGCCCTCTGTTTTTTCCTTGTATTTTTTCATCCAGTAGATGGTCTTGTCCCTGTCCCCGAGATAAAAGCTGGCCACCCCGAGATTGTAGTATGCCGATAAAAAGTATGTAGAATCGATAGATATGGCTTTGTTCAGCATCTCTATCTCCTTTTCAAACTCCTGCCTGTTAAAATATATGTCGGCCATCAACAGATATGCCTCCTTGAAACTCTTATCTTTTTTCACTGCCTGTTGCAAATATGACATAGCAGCGGTCCTGTCCCCCTGAACATAGGCATTTTCTGCCTTCATGTACAATTCCCCCGCTTTTTTCGATTTTGTTGAAAGCCTTTGTGCAAACAGAGGATTAAGAGATATCAGAAAGATCAGAAATATGAAAAGTCTTAGCATAGTTTTTCCTGAATGAAATATTGTTTACCTGTCCAGACCCGATTCGATAACACTCCTCGTCACCTCTATCAGCTCATCAGGTTTATCTTTATATTTATTCACATCGATGGGCTCATGGATCTTCAGCTCAACCTTTCCCGGCATTACATTCAGAAAGCCGGGCCCCATAATGGCATTGGCCCCCACAAGCGTAACAGGCAGTATTGGCAACTCAAGCTGATGTGCTATCTTAAAAGCGCCTTTCTTGAACTTCTTCATTTTACCTGTCCGGCTCCTTGTTCCCTCGGGAAAGACAACTACCGATGTGCCGTTTATCAGTTGTTTCTTCGCATCTTCGATAGATTTCAATGCGGCTACAGGCGATGACCGGTCGATAAAGATGTGCCCCACCTTGGCGCTTGCATAACCGATAAACGGAGCATTCCGCAGCTCCTTTTTCATTATCCATCTGAAATCTATCCCAAGCCATCCATAAAGAACAAAAATATCATACTGGCTCTGATGGTTGGCTACTATCACATACGATTCATTCTTCTTAATGTTTTCTTTTCCCGTCACTTCTACAAACATCGGAGTCAAAAGCCCGCTTGACTTTGCCCACATCATGCCAAAGAAACTGCCGATGCGGGGAGATATGAGGATAGCTGCCGATGCTGCAAGAATGGAAAAGATGATAGTGCTTAATACCATCAGCGGAACATAGATCAACCATTTGTATGGCTGGTAAAGTATATATTTAAGCTTTTTCATCATTTCATTTTTAGCAGTCAACCTTCCAGTTCAGTTAAAATCCTCATAGCCTCTTCCCTTGTAGATCCGCAAAACTCGGGTTCTGGCAAAAAGCCTGCACATACATCAGGTCGTTCAGGAGAGTCAAAGATATCACATTTATAATCATCTGTAAGATGAATGCACCTTACTCCCGCCGGTTTACCGTTCTCCATACCCGGAATTTTTGCAGAAATTGACGGTGCTATACAGCAGGCACCGCAAAACTCACGACATTTCATATGTATATTGCCTCTTTTTCTTAGTAATTCAACGATTTAGCAAATTCTTTAATCAATGATTTGCCCACTTTGATGTAAAAATATAAATCATTCATCACATTAAAGAAACTATTTGAATATTAATAAAAATTAAAGATGTAAATTAGTGTAAACTTTCCAAACAGGTTGTTTTCCCCTTGCCCCGTTCAATGATCATTCCTTCAGAGCGGGGCTTTTTTTATTTGTAGTATCCTGATGTGATCATTTTCATGATCCTGTTAGTCCTTGCAGCTGTTTCGCCGGTACTGACACACTTTGTTCCCGTGGTCAATTCCTCCACTATCTGCTTGATCAAATAGAACTGGATATTCTCTGGCACTTCGAAAGTTATCTGTTCTGTTTCCCCGTGTTTATGCAGTATCAGCGGGGTATGTGCGAAACATGAGAACTCAAGCCGGCCTTGCATTCCCACAATCTCTATCACATCTTTTTTTGTATCCTCAGATGTAACAAAACTCCACGTACCATTACAAGCCACTCCGGAATCATGCACCCATGAGGCCACAACCGTATCCTCAGCTTCGTAGTACCCTGCTTTGTTGAAAGCATATCCTGACACCTCTTTGACCGGCCCAAAAAGAAAATCAAGGTAATCTAACTGGTGGGATGCAAGATCGTAAAAGATACCTCCTCCAGCCAGCCGGGGATCAACACGCCATGCCTCTCCGCTTTTTTCATCTGCAACAGCCGGCCGCATCAACTCAATATTCACGAACAACACTTTGCCCAATACTCCTGATTCAACAATCTCTTTAACCTTAAGAAAACCGGGTAAAGTACGCCGGTAGTATGCAACGAACAACGGCACTCCCATCTCTCTACTTACCCTGTTCATTTCCAGGCACTTCTTATAAGTCGCAGCCATAGGTTTCTCTACGTACACAGGTTTGCCCGCCTTCATAGCTTTTATTGCATACCGTGCATGAAAAGCAGGAGGTGTCGCAACGTAAACAGCATTTACTTCCGGATCGTTTATCAGCTCCGAAGCATCATCAGTCCATTTAGGAACACCATGTCTTTCTGCGTAATCTTTCGCCAGTCCGCCGTTTCGCCTCATCACTGCTACAAGCCGGCTGTTCTCAATTTTATTAAAAGCCGGCCCGCTCTTCTTTTCGGTCACATTACCACAACCGATGATGCCCCAGTTTACTTGGTATAATTTCATAATGATAGAATGATGTAATGCTATAAGGTTGAAGGGTTAATATTTCTATTTTCCAACCATGATCTTTAGTTCTGGCATGTACATGTTTTATCCTTTCAAATAATAGTCTGCATCGATAAGCGCACTTTTGTTCTCGGCATACTTTGCATAGTTGAACCCTTTGTGAAGGCTGTATGCCCCGACATTTCCATTCTTGTCGAGCGCCAGATAACCTATCTGGAATTTCTTGTAGTCAGGGATCTTTTTTACTATGCGCAAAATGGCTTCTTCAACTGCCTCCTGAGGTGTACGCCCCTGACGCATCAGTTCCACCACCAGGAACGAACCGAGAGTTTTCATCACAAGCTCTCCCATTCCGGTAGCCACAGCACCGCCAACTTCATTGTCAACAAACATTCCTGCCCCAATGATAGGAGAATCCCCTACCCTGCCGTGCATTTTGTAAGCCAGGCCGCTTGTGGTACATGAACCCGAAATATTACCATTCGAATCTATCGCAAGCATGCCTATTGTATCGTGATTTTCAATATTAATAACAGGCTCGTACTTCGATGTCTTTTTCCACTCTTCCCACTCTTTCTTTGCCTTCTCTGTCAGCAGGTTCATCTTTTCAAATCCCTTTTCAAGAGCAAACTGAAGCGCACCGTCTCCTGCAAGCATAACATGAGGGGTAACCTCCATTACTTTCCTTGCTACTGATATCGGATGCATGATATGCTGCAAAGCACATACAGATCCGGCGTTTCCTGTTTCATCCATGATACTCGCATCAAGGGTTACAAATCCGTCCCTATCCGGACGACCGCCATAACCAACGCTCATATCATTGGGGTCAGCTTCAACGACCATTACTCCCTGCTCAACAGCATCGAGCGCCCTGCCGCTATTGCTTAATATCTCCCATGCCTTCTTGTTTGCATTAATTCCATTCTTCCAGGTAGAGATAACAATTGGTTTAACTGCTTTCCCCTGGCTTTTTGTTTTTGTTGGATTCTCCGTTTTACATGATGATGAAGCAAATGCACCTACTGATGCAAGACTTGCTACTTTGATAAAATTTCTTCTTGAAGCCATATCTATATTTTTTTGTTCCTGTGAAATTAAACTGTTTTGACAGAATAAAAAAGGAATCACAAAGTTAAAATCCGGATTAAGTTAAATTATCTTTAATGATTGAAGAAATGAAACAAGTATAGACTTTTATCCGTATAGAATCGTATAAAAAAATCAACACAAAGAGATGCAAGATATTTTGCTGTTTTATGTCCGGTCTATATTAATAATATATCCGTTGTTTTTACTTACCATAAGGTTGATCTTTAAGAGGTCTCTGCTTGCAAAAATAGGATATGTGATTATAACCACAGTAATATTATCAACAGTTATGACCACTACGATTGAGTACTTGGACTTTCCTGCTGCAACAGGCATACCCGTAAGGATAACGATAATAATTATAGCTCTGTTTTTTTTGAGAAAAGATATAGTCCTGTTGAATAACATCAGTGATATCTTACAGAAAATATCGGGTTTCGACATATCAGTTTCTGCGGATGAAAAGCTTTTAAAACGAAAAGATGAGATAGGGCAGCTTGCCGGGTCGTTAAATAAAATGACTAGAGAGTTAAGTGATATTGTTAACAAGATAAAGAAAAGTTCTAAACACCTGACCTATACAAGCAGGCAGCTTGCCTCAGCATCACAACAGATATCGGAAGGGGCAACAGAGCAGGCAAGTACTACCGAGGAGATATCATCATCGGTAGAAGAGCTGACGGCCACTATTGAGTCAAATGCAGAGAAAGCCAATGCCACAAACAACTTGTCATCAAATTCTGCAAATAAAATAAATGAAGCATTTGATATTTTTAAAAAAACTATTGAATCAATCAATGAGATAGCAGAGAGGGTAAAAATCATAGCTGAGATAAGCCAGAAAACGAATATGCTTGCGCTGAACGCTGCTGTTGAAGCTGCCAGAGCCGGACAAGATGGGCGAGGTTTTGCAGTTGTCGCCAAAGAGGTTAAGAAACTTGCTGATAACAGTAAAAAAGCTTCAACAATAATTGAAAAAATCACAAACTCCAGCATAGAAGTCTCACACCTTGCAGATGAGAAATTCACCAGCATCGTACCTGAAATACTCAAGAGTGCAGAACTTGTAAACAGCATAGCAGAAGCAAGCCTAGAACAGTTAAGCGGAGCCGAACTAATCAATAATGCCGTTCAGCAACTCACCCAGGTGACCAACCAAAACTCAGTCTCTTCGGAGGAGATGTCTGCCACATCAGAAGAACTGGCGACACAGGCTGTTGAGCTAAATGAAATTGTTTCAAAATTTAAAATGAAAAAAGCCACCTGAGAATCAAGCGGCTTTGTGCCCGGAACAGGACTCGAACCTGCACGTCATTGCTGACACTGGTCCCTGAAACCAGCGCGTCTACCAATTTCGCCATCCGGGCTCCAGTGCAATTATTTATTGCGGTTGCAAATATAATAATTTATACCATTAAGCAAATCAAAAAATAAAAAAAGCTACAGGGTATAATTTTCAATCCGGCAGCTTTTTATTTTACCCAAAATCTGCAAGAAAAATATTTCTTCCGGATATAAGGTTTTACAATCTTCTGATCTTGAAATTCCTGAACTGTGTAAGGCCGCCATGGTCCTGCAGGCCTATGCCTCCCTGTTTTGCCTCGCCCCACTCTTTGATGTCTTTCCATTTGCTCTTTGCCTTTCTCTCGTACCAGTCCTTGCTCCACATTTCACAGTCAACAACCTTGACCCCGTTCAGCCAGTGCTCCACGTGCGGGCCTTTGACGATTATGCGTGTAGTGTTCCATTCTCCTGCCGGTTTTTCAGCATTTCCTTTGGGAGCATACATGGCATACAAAGCGCCTGAATGCTGGTCGGCATGAATTTTGGAAGGCCATCCCAGTCCGTCTATCAGCTGATACTCGATACCTGATTCATAAATTTTCTCAGGCCCTTCAATGGCATGATAGAACACACCGCTGTTACTCTTCGGATTGACTTTCCACTCAAGGTAAAGTTCAAAATCCTTGTAATCCTGTTTTTTGGTGATGATGTCACCGCCGTGGTCGCTTCCTGTTCCGGAATTGTTAAGAATACCGTCTTTTACGCTCCAGCCCTTGACTTCACCATCATTGTACTTTTTCCATCCCGACAGGTCTTTTCCGTTGAACAACAATTCCCAGCCCGCGGCTTTCTCTTCTGCCGTGAGAGTATTAAGTGCCGGTTCGGCTTTTTGCTCTTTCACTTCCTGCTTTTTGTCGGAAGCTTTTTTGTTTGTTCCACTGCCGCAACTCATCAGCGACATTGAAAAGATCAGTGTTAATACAAATAAAAGATTTTTCATT
>JALVJU010000469.1 GCA_027034005.1 Marinilabiliaceae bacterium | reverse complement strand
CCTCAGAGTATGGCAACACGGGATCAGAGTCATTACACCGTCAACCCCTATACCCAGGAAGATTCCCTCTACTCCCACTTGCTCAAACGTTTCATCGAAGAAGCCCAGCTTCTGGCCAAACTGCGCCATCCCAATGTCGTCGAAGTGATCCGACTGCTTGAAGCCAATGATACAGCCTACTTCATTATGAAATACGAAGAGGGAGAGACCCTCGAAGACTACCTCGAACGTAACACGTCCCTCTCAGAAGAAGAGATTCTCTCTATTATGACTCCCGTGCTTGAAGGCGCCAAATACGTCCACACCCAAGGTGTCCTTCACCGGGACATTGCTCCGGATAACATTTACCTCAAAGTCAACGGGATGCCCATGCTGATTGACTTTGGTGCTGCCCGGAATGCTATTGCTCAGAAGAGTCAAGTCCTCTCCACCATCATCAAAGAGGGATACTCCCCTCCCGAGCAACATACCCCGGAGATCCAACAGACCGCTGCGACAGATATCTACGCACTGGGTGCAGTGATGTACCGTATGATGACCGGAAACAAACCGGCCAACTCTACCCAAAGACAAACCGCACTGCTCAAAGGGGAACCTGATCCTATTGGAGATCTGGTGGCACACTACAGTAGCAGATACAGTACAAACTTATTACAAGCCATCACCAAAGCTTTGGACATACATCAGGATCGACGCTTCCAGTCGATACAGGCGTTTCAAGAAGCCATTGCCAAAGGGGTAATACTTGAGGAAGAGAAAGAAGATACTGGTACAAGCAATGGTGGCCAACACAAGGGAGGCACAACCACAAGTGGCACCAGCAACAAAGGATTGATCACAGGGTTGGTTGTGGCGTTACTGGTAGCTCTGGGGGCTATTGGGTATGTAGTCATGCAAGGACAACATACCACAGGTACCGCCACAGCGTTGATAAAGGATCCTCAAAAGGCTGACCAGGAGAAGGATGCTGAGGAAAAGGCAAGAATCGCCCGGGAGAAAGAAGAGGCGGAAGAGAAAGCCAGACAAGCTGAAGAGGAGAAAGCAAGGATTGCTCGAGAAAAGAAAGAGGCGGAGGAAAAAGCCAGAATAGAGAAAGAACGCAAAGAGGCTGAAGCCAAAGCAGAAGAGGCTCGGAAACGGAAAGAAGCTGAGCTCAAAGCATTGCAGGAGAAGATCGCTCAGCAGAAAGCCGAAGCCGAGCGGCTCAAGCGGGAAGCAGAAGAGCGAGCACATCAGGAGGAGCTCAGAAAACAGCGAGAAGAGGTCGAACGACTGAAACGAGAAGCCGAACGGCTCAAGCGGGAAGCGGCGGAGCGGGAACGTCAGGCAGAACGTGAAAGGCAGGCGGCGGCGGAACGGGCGGCGCGGGAAAATCTTCCAAAAACCTTATTTTCTGACTACGATACTTACCATCTTGGAGATGAAAATTTTCGAAGCCGAAAGTGGCAATCAATACATGGAAAATGCTACCATTTGAATTTTAACTGCGATAATACAAACACGGGGCACTTCAAGCTTACGCTTCAAAGATTTGGCGTCGAAGCCGCAACGGTTCATGTCAATAATTCTCAAGTAAGTATAGTACCCGTGCAGTATGGTAGAGCAGGAAAACGGCCAAACTTCTGGAGCGGAACAACACAAATCGAACTACCTTCCTCCTACATCCGTACAGGAAATAACACGGTAGATATTTGTTCTGAACCAGTAAAAAACCCGGAATTCAATGGTGATTTAGATGATTTGCAGATAAAAAACATTAAAATAGTAAAATACTGACGGGAGATTATATTATGAAAAAAACGTTGAGACAATTTTGGTTCATGATTTTATTGGCTTCTTCGGCTGTATATGCATTGCAGCCTGATACAAATACAACACAGATAAAACATGTTTGCACACTTCCCACAAACAAAATATTAAGGATAGGATGTACGCATCGATGTGGAAAACCCTATATAGCGGCCCTGAATCGTGCGGCAGAAGAGTTGCATTATCGTATTCGAATCTTTACTCTCAGGAAAGGAAAACGCAATTATGATTCAGTTCTCTCATCTGTAGATGCCATTTTATCACCCGGGGGTCATGATATTGATCCAAAATATTACACTCAGTTTTTATCACAAAAAGAGAAAAACAAGACGTATAAACTTTTTAACCGATATGGAAAAAGTAATAAAAAAGGAAAGATAAGAGATCAGTTTGAATTTGGACTGTTTCAGCGATACTTTTCGGATAGCAGATACAAAAACATCCCCGTACTCGGTGTCTGCTATGGCATGCAAATGTTGGCATCTGTTCACCATATACCTCTGTATGTTGATTTGCCTGCGAATATCGGCATTCCGGCGAGAAGAAAAATCTATGATCAAACACAGCTTGATTCCAATTCACATCTACTGCCATACATGGGGAGCCATACATTTTCAGGGTACAAAAATCATCACCAAGCGATCAATCTGGAATTTTACAAAAAGCACAAATCCCTTTATCCAGATGCGATGATTACCGGCATCTCCAATCACGGCAAAATTGCAGAAGTGCTGGAGTTTGCTGACCGTCCTGCTGTAGGAGTACAGTTTCACCCCGAACGATCCAATGCTCATGTCAAAAAAGCTCTCTATAAAAAGTTTTTAACGGATGCTTGTAATAGTGTCAGGCTAAGTACACCCAATCAAAAAATAAAATATGGGAAAATGGTGCATCCTAACAATAAAAAAGTTGCATCAGCTCTGTTCACGATCAAAAATACGGACTCTCGTGAATTGAAAAAGTGGAAAACAAGAGCGCAGAATGGAGACCCACATGCATTAAACATGCTGGGTTACTTTTTTCAAACAGGCAGCAAAGGTCTTTTTCGAGACTACAAGAAGTCCATCCAATGTTACCAAAAGACCGTTTCCGTATCCGATCGAAATAAAGATCGTAAGTACCTAGCTGAAGCATACTATCATCTGGGTTATTTATTTCAAGTGACCAAAGATTACAAAAAGGCTTATGAAATGTATGTAGATGCACAAGTGTACGGTTCAAAAAATGCCAAAAAACAGTTAAACGATTTTTGTAAGATACATAAGGATGCTTGCAGAGATTAATACCTGTCGTGGTATATTATCCCAACCCAAAAAGGAACCCCCATGTCCATCAACGCCCTGCCCGAAGGCTACCTCCTTCATGATGAGTATACCATCCTCTCTGTCCTGGGACAGGGGGGATTTGGGATCACCTACCTTGCTGAAGACGTAAG
>JALVJU010000468.1 GCA_027034005.1 Marinilabiliaceae bacterium | reverse complement strand
TTCCGTCTTGCTCCCGGTAAAGAAGTTCGCCTGAAAAATGCCTACATAATTAAGTGTGAGGATTACAAACTTGACGAAAAAGGTGAGGTGACAGAGATATACTGTACCTACGACCCGGATACAAAGAGCGGCATGGAGGGCAGTAAACGTAAGGTGAAGGGTACTCTTCACTGGGTTAGCGTAGAGCAGAGCATCCCTGCCGAAGTGCGCCTTTATGACCGCCTGTTCAGCGATGAAGGTCCAAACGGACACCCCGGAGTGGATTTCAAGGAATTCCTGAATCCCGATTCTTTAAAAGTGATAACTACCGCAAGGGTAGAGATCAACTTGAAAGATGTGAAACCACTTGACAGGTTCCAGTTCCAGCGCCTAGGGTACTTTTGTGTGGATAAGACCAGCAGTGAGGGCAAACTGGTGTTTAACCGTACCGTGCCTTTGAAAGACACATGGGCTAAAATGGCTAAAAAGAAATAAGCGTAAAATGTATTCATCCGATGACTTCGAGTCATCGGATGAATTATATATCTCTCCCCCTTTGGGGGAGCCTGCCCAACTATCGTGGTCAGGCCTGTCTGACTGCACAGCCAGGCAGGCGGGCCGGAGGGGGCTTACTCAAATGTCATCTCCCTGATCAGGTTTTCTGCTCCTGCGTATTTATCGATTACAAAAAGCACATACCTGATATCAACGCAAATGGTTTTTTGCAGTTTTGGCTCGTAGGCAAGGTCGCCGGTCATGGCCTCCCAGTTGCTGTCGAAGGCCAGTCCTATCAGGTTGCCGTCTTTGTTCATCACAGGACTACCGCTGTTGCCGCCTGTGATGTCGTTGTTGGTAATGAAACAAATGGGCATGTAACCTTTCGGGTCGGCATACCTGCCAAAATCCTTCTCTTTGTACAATTCCTTTAATCGTTCGGGTACTTCAAAATCAGGATTACCGGGATCTTCCTTTTCCATTACACCTTTCAGGGTTGTTTTGTAGTCATAGACAACTGCATCCGATGGGTCGTAATTCCCAACACTCCCATACGTGAGCCTGAAAGTGGAGTTGGCGTCAGGATAAAAATCCTTGTTGGGGAATATCTGAAAAAGTGCCTTCTCATAGTTTCTCATCGACTTGTCGATGGCCACATCAAACTGACCGAGAAGTGAAGTGAGTTCAAAATAGCTGGTCAATACTTTTGTGGTAAAATCAAGGAATTTATCCTTGTTTATCTTTTTTATATCTCCTTTCAGGAGCGCCTTCATGAAAGCATCTTTGTCACGGAAGATTGTTCCGGAGTACAATTTTGAAGAGTACTCTTCATAATCCCCATTGAACTTTTTGGGCAGTATTTCACTGTTCATTGCCCTGCGTTTCTCATTAATGTTGTCGATGTAGTATTTAAGCATTGCGGCGAAAACCTTTTCATCAACCCCTGCATCAAAATCTTTGTAAAATTCGTCAGCTTTTTCTTCTATATTTTTAATAGTTTCTTTGTATGAATCCGTGTCTTTATTTTTTTCGTCAAGATTATAAAAATAAAAGTACATGTTCAGGATGAACAGGGGCAGGTCGGCACCGGCCAATACTGTCTCTTCGGCAATGGTAGATGACCTGGTTATGCTGTTGGTGAGCATGTAAGATGCCTGGAGCATGGGGAGGGTCTTTTTGTAGCTTTTCCTTTTGATAGAATCTTTAGACACCCAGTCGGAGAATATCGTTTCCAGTTTCTCCCTGTTCTCTATCACATTTTGATGCTTCAATCCTTCATTTTGACCGATGCTGTATTTCCAATAATTGCTTGATTCGGAATATTTGGCAGCATACTGTATTTGTATTTTCGGGTCACGTTGCATCTCTTTTTTCCAGATGTCCTGTTTTATTCCCCGCACTTCTGTAATTACAGGGTTTTTATAATCTTCTATCTGCTTTATACCATACGAAGTCATATACCTGTCTGTATGGCCGGGATACCCCATTATCATCGCAAAATCTTTATCGGAGACACCTGCAAGTGATATTTTAAGATATTTCTTTGGTTTGAACGGGACATTCTCTTTTGAATACTCTGCCGGGCTGCCATCCGGTGCGCAGTAAACCCTGAAAATACTGAAGTCGCCTGTATGGCGTGGCCACATCCAGTTGTCGGTGTCACCGCCAAATTTGCCGATGGCTGACGGGGGGGCTCCAACAAGGCGTACATCCTTAAAGGTCTGTGTTATGAAAAGGAAGTATTTGTTGCCCTCAAAGAACGACTCAACAGATGCATCGTATTTGGTTGCTTTTTTTACGGAATCCTGTATCACTGCCGAAAGGCTGTCAACAATGAATGTGCGCTGTTCTTCTGATATGGTGTCATTGAACAAAGCCAGGAACCTGTCTGTAAGGTCTTTGGCATCGATAAGTATAGTTGCTGTTTTGCCGGGGTTGGGCAGCTCTTCAGCTTTTGTTTTTGCCCAGAAGCCGTCTCTCAGGTAATCGTGTTCCACAGTGCTGTGATACTGTATGTTCTCATACCCGCAGTGATGGTTTGTGAGCAGGAGCCCTTCAGGGCTTACAAACTCCGCAGTACAACTGCCGTCGTCAAGGGCCACTACTGCGTCTTTCAGCGATGGTTTGTCCGGATTATAAATGGAGTCGAAAGGAATGGAAAGTCCCAGTTTTTGCATGGCTTCTATCTGGCTGTTGCTCATGAGGTATGGCAGCCACATTCCCTCATCGGCCTTTGCAATAAAAGTGGAAAAAAACAGTGTGAGGAAGATGAAAAATACTCTGTAATTCATATTGTTAAAAAGGTTTTTGCGAAACTAAACTTTTATCGGTAGTATGTTAAGGACGAGAAAGATTTTTAATCTTTTTTAACAGACAGGTATGGGACCCTAATCTTATCCACATCCCCCTAACCGGAGTTAGGGGGATGATATGGAGTTTTAATATAAGATATCCTGCCGTAGTTGTTTCACTCCCCCTTTGGGGGAGCCGGAGGGGGCTGCCGCCCTACTTCTTCCTGAAGTGTATCTTAACAGTAGCTCCGGTAAAATTCCAGTTCTTCCGTATCTTGTTTTCCACAAATCTTTTGTACGGTTCTTTCACATACTGCGGCAGGTTGCAGAAAAAAACAAATTCCGGCGTTACGGTAGGCAGCTGCGTTATGTACTTTATTTTAATGTATTTTCCCTTGTTCGATGGCGGCGGGTTGTTCTCGATTATGGGCAGCAGATAATCGTTAAGCTGCGATGTGGATATCTTTCTTTTTCTGTTCTCGTAAACCTGATGTGCAAGTTCAAGCACTTTGTGTATCCTCTGCTTGTTTATCACAGATGTGAAAACTATTGGAACGTCATTGAAAGGGGCTATCTCGTTGCGTATCTGCTCTTCGAATTTTCTGGTTGATGTGTGATCTTTCTCTATCAAATCCCACTTGTTCACAACGATAACAATACCTTTTTTGTTCCTCTCTATCAGAGTGAATATCTTTTGATCCTGTCCTTCGAATCCCCTTGTTGCATCAACCATCAAAAGGCATACGTCGGAACTCTCGATGGCCCGTACTGCACGCAGTGTGGAATAGAACTCAAGGTCGTCTTTTACTTTGGCTTTCTTTCTTAACCCTGCCGTATCAACCAGGAAAAAGTCATATCCGAACTTGTTGTAACGGGTATAGATACTGTCCCTCGTGGTTCCCGAAATGGGAGTTACAATGTTGCGTTCCTCACCTATGAAAGCATTAATGATAGATGATTTTCCTGCATTCGGGCGACCCACTACAGTGAACCTGGGAATATCAGGAAGCTGCTCATCTTTTTCGTCGGGAAGCAGTTCTGTTATCTTGTCAAGCAGGTCTCCCGTGCCTGAGCCGTTGATGGACGAGATAGTGAACATAGGATCTATTCCGAGGGAATAGAATTCGCTTGCATCAGCTATTCTGTCATAGTTGTCAACTTTGTTCACGGCAAGCAGTACCGGTTTCTCCGACCTGCGCAGTATGTTGGCTACCTCCTCGTCGTAATCGGTGATCCCTGTTGTTACATCGTTCACAAAAATGATAACATCCGCCTCATCAATTGCGAGGTGTACCTGCTTGCGTATCTCCTGTTCAAATATGTCATCTGAATTTATGGCATATCCTCCCGTGTCGATAACGGAGAACTCCTTGCCATTCCAGAATGATTTCCCGTAAATCCTGTCGCGCGTTACCCCGCTCTCCTCATCAACAATGGCCTGACGTTGTCCCGTCAACCTGTTGAACAGAGTCGATTTCCCCACATTCGGACGCCCTACTATGGCAACTATATTTCCCATGATCTAAATATTTTTGAGGTGCAAAGGTAACATTAAATTATGAAATTACAGATGTCCGGTTTCAACAGCTGTGTGTAAATCTGTCTGTTAGTATTGATTATGGTAATGCCGCCCTTACGGGGCTTTATAACTGTGTTTGTTTTTTTTTCTACCATAATTTCGTCCCGAAGGGGACTAATGAGTTTTTTTACAAACCACGTTCGTGTTATGTCAAAATATACCTGACTTAACACCCGTACCATTCAACCCTAGAACCATAGACCCCTTAAGCCATTTAACCATAAAACCATTCAACCCGCCTGACTGCGCAGTTCTACCTGGCTACGCAGTTAGACAGGCGGTCATGCCCTTTAACTATAGAACCCTTTAGCCCTAGAACCCTTTAACTACTCATACCCGAACTGCCTTAGCAGGTTATCCTTGTCTCGCCAGTCTTTTGATACTTTTACATACAGTTGAAGGAAAACTTTTTTCCCGAGGAACAATTCCATATCTTTCCGGGCTTCTGTACCAACTCTTTTTAGGGCGCTCCCCTGATGGCCGATGATTATTCCTTTTTGTGAATTTCTAGTGACATGTATCACGGCCCTTATGTCAACCCGTTCTTCTTTCTCTTTAAATTCTTCCACTTCAACTTCCACGGAGTAGGGTATCTCTTTTTTATAATGTAAAAGTATCTTTTCCCTGATTATCTCTGCAATGAAGAACTTCTCCGGCTTATCGGTCAGCATGTCCTTGTCGTAAAACGGCGGGGATTCCGGCAGTAACTCAATGATTCGGTTCATCAGGTTGTTAATGTTGAAATCATGCAGGGCAGAGATCGGGAATATTTCGGCATCCGGCAACTCTTTTTGCCAGTAGTCGATGATCTCGTTCAACCTCTCCTGGTCTATCAGATCTATTTTGTTTACAACAATCAAAACAGGGATATCACTTTTCTTAACCCTTTCAAGGAATTCGTCGTTCTTGTCAGGTTTTTCGAACGGGTCGGTGATGTAAAGAAGGATATCGGCATCCTGAAGCGCCGACTGGGAAAACCTCAGCATTGACTCCTGCAGTTTGTAGTTTGGTTTCAAAACACCCGGTGTGTCGGAAAAAACGATCTGGTAATCGTCCTCGTTCACTATCCCGAAAATGCGATGCCTTGTGGTTTGTGCCTTTGAAGTGATTATTGACAGCCGCTCCCCGATAAGTTTATTCGAAAGGGTTGACTTACCTACATTTGGATTTCCTATGATATTTACAAAACCTGCTTTGTGTTCCATTTGTTGGTCTTCGTTGATCTAAAGTTTTTCTATCTTAATTCTATTTCATCGATCTCGTTCAGGGTATCCGGATTTATCACTTTCATAACGATGTTTCTGCCATTGACATAAAAGAGACAAAGGGCATTTTCTACGCTGAAGGCTTTGGTGTAACTGCTCCACGGAAGTTTCTCCTGCGAATAATACGGAGCCCCGCATGCACCATTGTTTATCTGATAAATGGGGCGTGATACATTGAGTTTTGGCAGATCGTAATTTTCAGGATAAATGGGGACTTCAGAAGTTATTTTCAGCCTGTTATAGTTGTGTTCATCCCCGGTGAGGATCGCAACGACTTTGGAACTTTTGTTTATTAAAATATCAAGAAACTCATCCCTTCTTTCGATAATGCCTTTATCAACAGGTTTGCCGTTTATGTATGGGCGTTTGGAGTTGTCACCTTTGTACCACATGTCATCACGGCTGTGTCCGCCGTTGGGGAATGCCGGTGTGTGCTGGGTCACAAAAATATGGTCGATGTCATTGTCCTTTTCCAGTTTTTCAATAACATTTTTAAGCCATTCAAGCTGATTGTCCATGATATATCCGTGAAGGCCGCCGCTGGTGCCTGGATCATGTTTCAGGCTCGGTGCGTACCAATAATCACTGTTAAGCACTATCATGGCGATATTACCATAAATGTAATAGTACACATTTTCACTGTATGACGGAAAGTCGGTTCTCTTTGATTTTGGGTCATACTTTGAATTGTCTTCGCTTACCGGTCCGTTCTCAGGATTGACAAATGCTTCTTTCAGCACCGATTCCGATGAATTTGTTTCGAAAGGGAAACCATCAATAGAAGCAACATAATGTCCGTTCTCATCATAAAAGCGATAACCCAGGGCTTCATGGTTGCCAGGGCCTGCATAAAAAGGGATGTAATGCCAGAATGGCTCAATTGCTTTTTTCCAGTTCAGCAGTTGCAGCCTCAACTCTTCAGGGTTGGTAACATATCCGTTGACCATATCTCCTGTAAACTGAACGAATGCAGCTCCTTTAGAATATGCAAGTGCTGCCATTTTTTTTGAGATATAGGCATTGGTACCGTAGATATTTCTTTCACCACCCCCTGATCCTTCCCGGCTGTCGCTTGTGTAAGCAAAAACAAAAGCTTTCTTTGATCCTTTGTTCAGGGCTGTTGTAAAGTGGTAACTTTGTGTGAGATCACCGTAGTGCACTGTGTAGTCATATTTTGTATTAGGTTTCAGACCGGTAATATGCAGTTCATGATGTTTCCTTTTTCTTGTGTCTGAAACAGTTTTTCCGTCAACTTCAATATAAGCTTTTATAGAGCCTGATGTATTGAACCATATCACTGCAGAGTTTTCTGTTACATTACTCACGAACGGTCCCTCGTAAATTGTAGGAACAGCTTCGAACGGACCTGATCCGGTTAATGACACGTTGCCGTCAAATATTATCATACCTTTTTCATCGATCAGTCTGTAGCCGATAGTCAGTTTTTTGTTTTCCTGCCAGTTAACGAAATCAAAAGGGTACATGAATCTTCGGGTGATGTTTATCGCCACTTTGCCGTCAAGCAATTTCTTTTCGTAGCGGTAAACAGGGAGAGGATGTGGGGCAAGACCATATGGTACAAGTCCAAATGTTATAGTTCCTTTGAATCCTTTGAAATCCAGAAGTACTCCTCTTTTTGTTCCCACCGGATCTCCCAGTAATTGTTCTATTGTGTACTCATCTTCAGACGGGTAAGAGTAATACTTTTTGCCCTCGAATGAATAGTACAGCTGGTTTTGCCCATCATAGCCTATGTTGCTGTACGATGCAGGTATTCGGTTTGTCTGGGCATTTGTAATAAAAGAAGAGCAAAAACCCAGTGTGATTAAAAACAAAAAGAGCCTCATGATATTAGTGTTAGTTTTGGTTTTTTTAAATGAAAAATTTGTGTAAACGAGTTGTTTACATCAGTATTAACAAATAAACTTACTACAAGTTCAATGTTAATTTGTTTTCATATGCAGGGGTATCAGTTACATGTCAGGCAATTTCCAGGGAGCCCTGTATGCAGGCATAATCAGGTCGTTTACTTTGTTGCTGTTGTCAAACAGGATATTTTTGCCATTTTTTGTAGGCATTAAAATCTCTCCTGTACGGTATGCCATATTTCCCATATGGGCAAGTATTGCAACATTTTTGCCGATTGTAACTGAAGTATGTGTATCCCTGTTGTGGTCACGTATACATTCAAGGAAATTTGCAACATGTTTGTCAAGGTCCCCACTTCCTTTGATGAAAGGTACGCCGTCTTTTAGTTCTTCTTTTACATCATGTTCAGGCCTTACTTCCCAGCCACCACGGTTAATGACCATCATTCCGTTGTTGCCCTGGAATGCTATCCCTGCCGATGAACCGAATTTATGCTGGCTTAATGTGATGGAGTGCTCCCATTCGACAGTGAAATCTTTAAAATCGTAAAGTACGTTCAGAGTATCCGGTACCTGGTGTGCATCTTCAGGATGGGCAAGTTTGCCGCCTGAAGCCAACACACGATGAGGCACATCAACTTTCATCCCGTACAGTGCGAAGTCGAGCATGTGAACTCCCCAGTCGGCCATTAATCCGCCGGCATACTCCCAGAAATAACGAAAGTTGTAATGAAAATGGTTGGGGTTGAAGGGGCGTTTGGGAGCAGGGCCAAGCCACATGTTGTAGTCTACGCCATCGGGAACGGGGCCGTCAGGTTTTATGGGCAAAGGCATTTTTGATGTGTATGCCCATGCTTTAACCCGGCTCACTTTCCCCAGCTTGCCCGACCAGAGATAATTCATGGCATCCTGCCAGTGTTGTCCGCTTCGCTGCCATTGACCCACTTGTACCACTTTGTCATATTTTTCGGCTGCCTGCTCCATGATTATGGCTTCACCAATGGAGTTTGCCATAGGCTTTTCAACATATACATGTTTTCCGGCCTGCATTGCAAGTACAGAGATCATGGCATGCCAGTGGTCCGGAGTGCCGATAATCACGGCATCTATATCTTTATCTTCCAGCAGCTTTCTAAAATCCTTGTACAGATCAGGCTTTTTCCCGGTTTGTTTCTCTACCCATGCAGCTCTTTTATCCAATACCCTCTGATCCACATCACATAATGCTTTTAAGATCACATTGTTCGGTTCTTCTTTTGTGTTTTGACGAAGAAAAGCTCTCATGTCGGCATAGCCCATATTCCTGATGCCGATAGCTCCTACGGTAATTGTTTTTGTAGAACACGATGTGAGGGCTCCTGCCATTGATGTAGTCATTGCTGCTCCTGCGGTGAATGCTGCAGAGTTTTTAAGAAACGTCCTTCTTGTTTCGGCCATTAGTTTCTGTTTTTTATGAAATTTAGATGCCTGCCACTTTAAGGCAAACTGATATACATTGCTTTATTAAAAACGTAAAAGTAGAATAATTTATAATCCGTAGTTACAAATTTATTGGAAATTTGTTAGTACAAATTATCATACTAAATAAGTTTTGTATTTGTGTGTTTGATATGATTTGATCGGTTTGTTTCATGTTTAGGAAGATTGTGATAAAAATATTTCATGACGTATTTCGCTGATATACTTTGATTAAAGAAATGGTGTCGGTAATTAGGATAAAAATATTCAAAAACTATTTTGTTCGATAAAAATAAAGTTTCTATCTTTGCAGCCGCTTTGGTCCCGAGGGGTGAGAAAAAGAGGGTGAGAAAGGGTCGAAAAAGCGAAAAAAGTTCTTTGAAAGATTTAAATTGTACCTATTTAAGAAACAAGGGT
>JALVJU010000467.1 GCA_027034005.1 Marinilabiliaceae bacterium | reverse complement strand
TTATTACGGTGTGAAATGTATAAAAATTTGCAGTGTCTGGTTTCACGCCAATGCTTACAAAAACGATTGCTGATTAAATTCGTTCATCCGTAATCGTTCTTGTGTATTTTTAAAAGCGATTTCCCTGAAATGTTAATCTCATGGAATAATTTTAACAAAAATTCATTAATCTTGCACACAGAAACCTGATAAGCACTATAATGGAAGACCATAAAAAAATATCTGCCAGGGAAGAAGGGCTTGAAGCTTATCGACAGCTGTTCTTTAAATATCATGGACGGCTTGTGCTTTATGCTAACAGCTTTTTAAATGATATGGAGCTATCGAGGGATGTTGTGCAAGAGGTGTTTTTTCAGCTATGGAAGAAGCCGGATCTCATGATCTCAGATTACAGTATAAAATCATATCTTTTTAAATCCGTAAAAAACGGCGCTTTCAATAATCTCAGACATCTTAAGGTGGTCCATCATGCGGGGGAGAATTTGGAATATGATCCCAATGGTGCAGACTACAATACATTCAGCAAGGATGATGATCCTCTTTCAGTTTTGATGGAAGTTGAACTTATTGAGAAGGTTGAGGATATTATTGAGAATCTTCCCGAAAAGTGCAGACAGGTATTTAAGTTAAGCCGCCAGGAACAACTGAAGAACAAAGAGATAGCGGAGAAACTTGGAGTCTCGGTCAAGATGGTTGAAAAACAAATGTCGAAAGCCCTCAAGGTGTTCAGGAAAGAACTTGCCGAGTATTTACTTTTCTTGATTGTTTTTATTTCTCAAATTCTCTGAACTGCCTCTCTCTCTCATGTTTAGATGATCTATTGTGATTTTTTACCAATAAAAGACAAAAAAAGTTAATATCAGGGGTAGGGTAAATTAATTTTCAGGTGTTATATCCATTGTTATTAAGAATAGTTTATGAATTTTAACGTAGATAAAGTATCCATTATCCGTTTTTTAAACGGTGAAATGTCCTTGAAAGAGCGCAAAGAGCTTGTGAAATGGATTCTCGAGGGCGAAAGAAATCTTAAATATTTTAATGATATTAAAGCTGTATATGAGGCTGTGCACAATGAGTTGAACAGTATTGCAGGTACAAACAAAGAGTGGGAAAGGTTTTTGAAGCGAATAGAACGTGAGCGAAGAAAGAAAACGAACTGGCTTGGTGTTATTACTAAAGCAGCTGCAATATTGTTATTGCCTGTGATGGCTCTTGGATTGTCTTTCTATTTTAATGCAAGCACACTTGAAAAAGGACTTCAGGCTGAGAAGCTCGTTGTTATTACCCCTAAGGGGCAAAAGAGTAAAGTGATCCTGCCCGACAGTACAGTTGTGTGGCTGAATTCCGGCACACAGTTATCCTATTCAAACTTTAATAAAGAAGGCTCAAGGCATGTCCGGCTGGAAGGTGAAGGGTATTTTGAGGTTACAAAAGATGCTGAACATCCTTTTATCGTCTCAACTAAAGATTATGACGTAAAAGTTTTAGGGACAAAGTTTAATGTACGCTCCTATAACGGTGATGAAAATACTCAAACAGCTTTGGCTGAGGGTAAAGTTTTGTTATTGTTTACTGATGGCAGATCTTTTTATCTTAAGCCTGGCCAGGTCGCTATGGCTTCTAATATTGGTAAGGTGAAAGTAAAAAGAACAAATACAAATAATATTATTTGTTGGAAAAACAATGTGTTACGGTTCGATAATACATCTGTTAAAGATATTGTTCCAAGACTAGAACATTGGTATGGGGTTAAGATATATGTCAGGAATATGAAAAAAAATGTTGATAAAAGATATACTATGACTATTAAAACAGAGAGCCTGAAAGAAACATTGCAACTGATGAAATATGTTACACCATTAAAATACTCCATTAATGGAGATAAAGTTGAACTTGAGTTTTTAGATTAAAAAATGAATGCCTATGATTAAACAGCTATTTTTTCTATGAAAAAACAGGGACATGCGCCAACATATCCCTGCTAAAACAAAATCCCAATCATTAAAGATTGGCAATTATTAACTTTCAATACAAAACTATGGAAAAATTTAAGAAGTTTTCAAGTATGGGAGAAAAATATTTTCCCCACAAAATCTTAAGGACAATGAAATTAGTGTTTTTGTTTGTTTTGATTGGAACCCTGCACATGTCTGCAGGTGTATATTCACAAACAAAGAAGTTAAATTTGAACCTTAAAAATGTTTCATTGAAACAGGTTCTAAATGAAATGGAGAAACAAACTGATGTTACGTTTCTTTACAGTGACTCAAATCTCGACATCAACAAGGAAGTAACAGTTGTTGCACGGGATGAATCGCTCGAGCAGGTATTGGATGATCTTTTTAAAGATAAACCAATCCATTACACCATGATCGAAAATCATGTCATCATTACAGTCAGACAACCTGCCAGTGCTGCTAACGTGCAGCAACAAAAGTTTGAGGTGACAGGTAAAGTAACTGATCATACCGGAGAGCCTTTAGCCGGTGTGAATGTGTATACAAAGGACAAGAAACATGGTGTTATTACTAGTTCGGATGGTACATACAACATAACAATTGATGGACCGGATGATATTCTTGTGTTTTCATTTATTGGCTTTACCACTCAGGAAGTGAATGTCGCAGGACGCCATAAGATCGATGTTACTTTGGTTGAGGAGTATATTGGGCTTGATGAAGTGGTTACAACAGCTCTTTCAATCAACAGGGCCAAGAGATCCGTTGGTTATGCTCTTCAAACAATAAAAGGGAAGGATGTAGAGGAAGCAAATGAGATAAATGTAGTCGATGCCATTCAAGGTCATGTTTCAGGCGTTCAGGTGATACAATCTGACGGGCTTCCTGGCGGTACTACCAGTATTATTATTCGAGGCAATAATAATATTAGCAAAAACAGGTCTGACCAGCCATTGTTTGTTGTTGACGGTATTCCTATTGTTAACGATGATGTAAATATTTCAGGACGTGGACAGGACTGGGGTAGTGGGATTAATGCCATCAATGCCGAAGACATTGAGGACATGACTATCCTTAAAGGAGCCAATGCTGCCGCACTTTACGGTGCCCGTGCTGCAAACGGTGTAATACTTATTACCACCAAAAAAGGCAAGGCCGGTAAAGGTATTGGTGTTCAATACAGTTATTCATGGAAGATGGACGATGTTTACAAGGCAAGGGACGTACAAAACATCTGGGGTACTGGTTATACATATTGGAGGCCAAAGGATGAGGCATTCCCCAAAGGTGTTGATGCAAATGGAAATGAATATTATAAATTGCCTTCTGTGAGCTATTGGGGATCCGGTGCGTCATGGGGGCCAAAAATGGACGGAACCATGGTTATGTGGTACGATAAGGTAATGCGTCCTTTCGACCCACAGCCTAATAACTTATTGGAACCATTTCAAAAGGGCATTTCCAATACACATAGTGTCTCGTTTTCGGGAGGTAGTGATAAGGCCACTTTCAGGGCTGGTGTTACTAATCTGAATACCACATCTATTTATCCAAATACAAATTATAAGAGGCTAAATATCACATTTGCCGGTTCTCTCAATTTGTCCAAAGCAGTAAGGGCAGACATTTCAATGAATTATGTTAAGACGGATCAATTGAATACCGCACGCCTCGGTGATGACAATAATGGATTCGGAAAAGCCTTGCTTTACAACTGGGGCAGAAGTGAGAAGGTTGCCCTTAGGATGGAAAATTATGTAAATCCTGACGGAACGCGTAATAAAGATTACAGAAACAGTAGAAGTGGTGATCTCCTGTGGAAAGTTTTTCAGACTTTTAACAACAGGCTCTATAACAGATATATCGGTTCTTTCACAATTAACTGGGATATTACCGACTGGCTGAGTTTGTTACTACGAGGTGGTATTGATAATAACAATGGAGAAGGTGAAGTAAAACAAAACCCATGGGACGTAGAAAGGTTACGCGGTGGATATAATCATTCACTTTCTAAAGATTTGAGCAATCATACGGAATTCTTGTTCACTTTTAATAAAGATATAGGTTCTGACTTCAATATTAGTGCGAACTTTGGCGGTTCTAAGTGGTATCGTAAAAAGTACTATTTGTATACACAATGGTATAATAGGTTTTCTAATCCTGGCCTTTACACAATATCAAATTATGATGGTAGTCCGAAGAATCCAAAGGAAGGTTTTTATGAAAAAGAGATATTGGGTTTATACGGGACTGTGAATGTTGCATATAAGAATTATCTGTTCCTTGAGTTAACAGGTCGTAATGACTGGTCATCTACCTTACCGGTAGATAATAATTCTTATTTCTATCCATCAATTAGTACCAGTTTTGTGTTTACAGATGCATTTACAATGCCAGAATGGATATCTATGGGCAAGGTAAGGGCTTCTTATGCCATGGCCTCAGTTGATGATGCCCCTTATCAGTTGCAGCCTACATACAAAATAGGTAGTTGGATGGGGTATTCTTGGGCATCGGTGCCATCAACTATCCCTCCTACCGACCTAAAACCCCAGAATACAACTTCGTTTGAAGTTGGTGCAGACTTGGGCTTTTTACAAGACAGGCTGAATTTATCTTTGACTTATTACAATAAAAAATCGACAGACCAGATACTTTCAGGCCCTGTAGCAGTATCATCTGGATTCACGAATAAGAAATTCAATACCGGTTCAATGTCAAACAGCGGCCTTGAAATGACTATTGACGCCACTCCCGTAATGACAAGGGGATTTAAATGGCAGGTTGTGTTCAATTATTACATTAATCATAATAAGATACTTAACCTTGATGACGAAGGCGGTGTCGATATATATAGAATTGATGGAATATGGGGTCACAACGGCCCGTCCATAGAAGCCAAAAAAGGTGAGCCTTATGGTACTATCATGGGCTGGGACTTCATATATGATAAAGAAACAGGTAAAAGGTTAGTCGACGATAGGGGATGGCCTTATACAACTAATCAAAAAGTCCCTGTAGGTAATTCAATGCCGAAATGGTTTGGAGGCCTTGTTAATACCTTTACATGGAAAGGATTTAACCTCAATATGGTTTGGGACATAAAGATGGGCGGCGATATGTGGTTTGGCAGTAAGGCAGTTGCCGATGCCTTTGGTCAGTCGGTATGCACCATACAAGGACGTGACAAAGAACATGGAGGCCTTGCCTGGACCGATGATAGCGGAAATGACCGTAACGACGGAGTTATATTCGATGGTATTGAAGCTACTGATGTTACCTGGAATGAAGAAACCCAGTCTTATGACTATACCAGGGTAGGCGAGAACAAAACGATTATGCCTGCGATGTATTACTGGATGCTGAAATCCAGTGGTTGGGGTGCCGGGGCACCTACAACAGATGCCATATATGAAAACAGCTGGGTGAGAATTACCCAACTTTCATTTGGATATAACATCCCAAGAAAGGTGTTGTCAAAAATCATGTTACAAAACATGTCTGTCAATTTATTTGCCAGAAACCTTGGTTATATATATAAGACAGCACCGGATAATATTAGCCCAAATGGAGGCATGAACCCGGGTAAAGCACAGGGGATTGAATTTGGTTCTCTCCCTATGACTCGCCAATTTGGTCTTAATTTGAAAATAGCGTTTTAATCTAAATAGAGATGATTATGAAAAATAAATATTTAATATTATTAACAGGGATATTACTGGTGTTCTTAGGAGCATGTAGTGATGCATTTGATGATATGAATGTAAATCCTTCGCAGCCTACCGAGACACAACCTGATTATATCTTTACAGGTTTAGTTTCAAAAATTAGGTATAGCGGCCCACAGAACCTTTACCTGTATTGTCCACAAACAATGCCCATTAATAGAATGGTAGGTGGTACCGGAACAGAAGTTCTTGAAAATACCTCCGGGATAGATGATTCCTGGTCGGAATATTATGGAAAATTGAAAGACATAATGGGGCTATATGAGATGCTTGCAAATTCATCCGCAGCTCCCGAAAGGCTTGTCAATTTGAAAGCTATGTTGGCAATTTATAGCAGTTATCATGCTTTCCGTACCTTGGATAAATTCGGCGACATGCCTTTTTTCGAAGCAGGAAAAGGATATTCGAAACTTATCTTTCGTCCGAAATATGACAGCCAAAAAGATGTGTACTTAGCTTTGCTAGATTCTCTTAAAGACGCTGTGTCTTCAATGGTACTTTCAAATCAGACCGATGATGGTGAGAGCATATATGATTATAGTATCAATAGAAGACTTTGGGGAGGTAATGATCCTGTAGTACATTTTACAAAATGGAAAAAGTTCGGTACAAGCCTTATCCTAAAGTATGCCTTGCGTATGTCAAAGGCCGACGAAGCAAAAGCAAAAGAATATATATCATGGGCGTTATCCAATGGTGTTTTAATGGATGATGTTTCTGATGGTGCCGCATTGTATCCTACAAGTATTGAGGGGTATGGTAACCATAGCCGTAGGAATGCATGGTCATGGGCATATTATTACAGCCCGGGCACCCGTCCCTCGAAGTTTCTTGCTTCGTTACTTACAACGGCCACTACGACTACTCCTACAGGCGCTCTTGTGGTTGACTCCTCTGAAGTATTTGATCCGCGTTTTTATGCTATCTTTTACCCGAATGATCAGGGAGAATACAAGGTCATACCTAACAGCCCAGATGATGTGAGAGATCTTGACCCGGGCATGGTGGTTAATGATGCCAAGAATTATCCCGGGGGTGAATGGGCCAAAACGTTGAAGCCATGGTCTGACCCGGCTTATGAAGCTAATTATTGTGTTTTCAACAGGTTTTATATGCTTAGCTTGTTCATGCCTCAGCAGATGCTCACTTATTCAGAACATATGTTGGTATTAGCTGAGATATATGCAATGAACCTTGCCAGCGGTGATGCACAGTCTGCCTATGAAGAAGGCGTGAGAGCATCGATAACTGAATTTGTTAAAGGTGAATATGGTGATTATCCAGCAAATAATTCCGATTGGATTATCCATGTTGATGATAGCCAGATCACTGATATTTTAACAAATTCGCCCATCAAATGGGATGCCGGTAATGCTCTTCAATTGATCAGGGCCCAAAGATATATCGACTATATGTTCCGTCCTGATAATGCATGGTCAATTATCAGACGTACTAATTTGTTCGATCTGGACAACACTGTTCCATTATACAGAGATGGGCAAAAAATTGACATGATATGGAGATTGCCTTATCCGGCCAGTGAGTCTGAGTATAATACAGATAATTTCCTTGAAGAACTAGGAATAATGGGAGGCCAGGATGATATTAGGTACAAAAACTGGTTGTGGAAATAAATATTAATATTTTACAGGAGGTCATTTTAATGACCTCCTTCTAATTTTTTCAGTATGAGAAAGCTTATAATTCTTTTGTCGTTTTTTTCATTTTTGATAATATCCAATGAAGCAAAGGCCCAATGTGAAGTTTTGCTGGAGAGCATTGCAGGAAAGTATGATGGCGGATGCAAAAAGGGAAAAGCCAATGGTATAGGCAAGGCAGTGGGCACTGACACTTATGAAGGAGAATTTAAAAAGGGTTACCCCCATGGTCATGGCACCTATACCTGGGCAAATGGCGATGTATATGTTGGAGAATTCAAAAATGGGAAAAAAGAAGGCGCCGGGGTGCTTACTATTAAAGAGAAAAATAAAGTGATCAAGGGTTACTGGAAAGATGATGAGTATATCGGGGTTGATAAATTTGTTTATAAAATATATTCTAAGACCCCTAGTATCACAGCGGCCCGCTTCTCTCGAAAAGCAGGGCCAGATGAGATTACTTTTGTTTTCCAAAAAGGTGGAAAGGTGTATAATGTAGGACGTTTTTCCCTGATCCCTATCGAAGGCTCTTTTGCAAATATTGTTGATAATGGCAGGTCTAAGGTTGTTAAATCTGTAGTTTACCCTTTCAGGGCAAATGCGATATTTAGGGGTAAAAAGATGGAATTTCAGATTAATCAATCCGGCAGCTGGAAGATAGATATAAGTACTAAATAATTATGTTCTTGGACTTTTAAATAGGGCTATTCTTTTTGTTAAGGATAGTCCTTTTTGTTATTTCTTTATACTGTTTAAAATGATTTTCAGGATCAAAGAAAAAAATGCCAATCTGGTTTTAGACCTTACATTGTTTCTTGTTTTAACCATGTTGGTATTTGTTTTTCAGCGTTATGTGATCTATTATCATTCGCAACTTCCTGTTTTTCTGTATTCAAGGTACTACTTCGATGAGCTCATGTCATATCCTGGCGGAATGTCAGAATACTTAGCTTCTTTTTTTCGGCAGTTTTTTGTTATTCATTGGTTAGGGGCATTAGTCTCAACGTTACTTATTTTTTCTGTATCTAAGCTTACCATTAACTTTTTCAGTTTAGTATATGGTTTTAAGAAATTAAGGGCTTGGTATTTGATCCCTTTGTTAATATTTGCATTTTTACACGGATGCTACCGATATGATATTTCGTTTACAGTTGCGCTGCTTCTTGTACTGATAGCTGTTAATATTTGCATTTATTTTAGAAATATTAAGCCCTTTGTTAGATTGATTATCTGTATTTTCATCGGCAGCATAATTTTCAAGTTCACAGGAGGCATGTTTCTGTATTTTATATTACTTATTGTTTTATTTGAGGTTTCGTTAATTAAAACAAAAAGATCGAATGTATATTTCCCATTGATGTTATTGTTTTTTGGTATCTCTTATCCATATATAGCATATAAATACTTATACAATGTTGAATTAAGATCGGCCTATTTTCAGTTATTGCCCGATGGAACTGACTTTTTTATTTTAATAGCTGCTGCCGCATATTTGTTTTTTGTTGTCTTGGTATCTGTTATTTTATCTTTTTCAAATATTGTACATAAAAAGCCATCCGGTAATAATTACACCGGAAATAAAACTCTTTTTTTTAGGATTGCTTATTACTTGTTGTTTTTGGTGCTATTTGTTGTTTACAATATGTACTTTAAAAATAAAACAGATAGTACCAGGTTGAAAATACAATATCTTGCTGATAACAGGATGTGGAATGAAGTTTTAGAAACAGTGAATAAGGAATCTGTTATTGATAGATTATCCAGCTTTCATGTCAATAGGGCATTGTATTACACTGGCAAAATGGGAGATGAGATGTTTCATTATCCACAAAATTATGGTGTCGATGGGTTATTCATCGACAGATATAACGATAATAAAATGCTTGAGGGATCAAGCGATATCTATTTTGACCTTGGATTTGTAAATGAATCTAAACACTGGGCTTGGGAAGCTTTTGTGTATTTTGGAAACCGGCCTCGTTTGTTGAAGCGCCTTGCTTTAATATACCTGATTAATGGAAA
>JALVJU010000466.1 GCA_027034005.1 Marinilabiliaceae bacterium | reverse complement strand
TGTTATCACAGTGATCCCTGCCATGTTTTTACTCGATCTCGGCATAAGGGGTTCTGTGGGGCTGTTCATCTTTTCTTCACAGTGCGGCTCTCCGGCCATTATTCTGGCAGCGCTTTTTTCCCTTTGGTTCATAAATGTGGCCATACCTGTTTTTACGGGAAATATCCTCCTCATATTAAAGACTCATCACCGGTAACGGTCATAATATCAAATTAAAAAGACAAATCATGAATATTTTTTACATTTTATAATAATTCTGTTTATCTTTAAATCTCATTTTTAACCAATAAGCCTTAACAAGTATGGAGCAATATATTTTGGAGCTGATAAGAGATAATAACAGGGTTATTATTCCTAATTTCGGAGCTTTCATAGTTGCCAAAGAAAAAGGTTTTACCATTCTTTTTAATAATTTCCTGAGTTTTAATGACGGGTTACTTGTTGATCATGTGATGAAGAGGGAAAATGTTGATAAACTGGAAGCAACCGACAGGGTAAATCATTTTGTTGAGAAAATAAACAAAACCTTAGATACGACAGGTATTTACAAACTTGAAGGTCTCGGTGAATTCACCAAGGACTCAACAGGTATTTTGCGTTTCACACAGGCCGAAGAGCTCAATAATGAATTTGCTCGGTCGGGAGATGATGAAGAAAAGGAAACAGAAGAGCTTCTTGACATAGAAGGGGCTCCGGAAGAGTCGACCGAAGAGACTGAGAAGAAGGAAGAACCTGCTTTTATTGCTCCGCCCCCTGTTGAAACTCATGCAGAGGAAGAACATGGGAGTGTGCAAGAAGAACCGGAAAAAGAAACAAAGGATATTTATAAAGAAGAAAAGGCAAAAGAGAAAGTTGCCCTGTTCATAGTATTGTTTGTTCTGATCCCTCTTATCGGTTTCGGAATTTATTATTTCTTTTTTAGTGAGCCGGAAGAGTCTGCCAGTGTTAAGGCAAAACAGGAAGTGGTTCACAAGCCGGTGATTAAGCCGGAGGTAAGTCCTGTAAAGAAGCAAGAGAGTGAGATTGTGGCCGGACCTGAAAGTACGGTCAAAAAACCTACCGTAAAAGAAGAAAAAGTGAACATCCCCGTAACAAAGAAACCGGTGGTAAGTTCACGTAGACATTTCATAATTGTTGGCAGTTTCAAGGAAGAAGCTAATGCTAGTAAGTTTGCCGAAACGATGAGGAAAAAAGGGTTTGATACTCCTGTCACCATTCCGCGAAACGGGATGTACCTTGTGGGAGTAGAATCATTCTCATCGCTCACGCAGGCCATGAAACGACAGGAGGAGCTGTTGAGCAAGTACAAGCTTGAAAGCTGGATACTGACAGTAAGGCCCTGATATTTCAGATTATGCTTTGATGATCATTAATTTTATACATGCAGCCCTGATACTTCTTTTGGCGGTGTATGTGTATTTTATGATAAAATTTATCCGGTTGTGGCGTAACACACCGGATTTTTCTTTTTCCGGGAAGAACAGTTCAGGAAGTCTCAATCTTTCAGTTGTCATTCCTTTTTACAATGAAAAGAAAAATCTGCCCCGGCTTTTAGTTTCTTTAAACGAACAGCAGGCAATACCCGGTTCCGTTGAGATTGTTTTTGTCGATGATAATTCTACCGATAGTAGCGCCGCAATCGTGGAAGAGTTTTGCAGGCATAATTCAAATTGCCATTTGTTGAAAAATTCGGGCAAAGGGAAGAAAAGTGCGTTGAGAACCGGCGTTGAGAAATCCCAGGGCGAATTAATTGTTACTACGGATGCCGATTGTGCCCTTTCCGGTCGGCAATTAAAGACGGTACAGGAATTTCAGAAAAGTACAGGTGCAGATCTTATCATAATGCCCGTTGCGATGACGGGAACAAGAACTTTCGTGCAACGGTTTTTCAGTGCTGATTTTTTGGCATTGCAGATGGTTTCTGCCGGGTCAGCAGTTTGGGACAAGCCCCTGATGTGCAATGGTGCCAATCTGGCTTTCAGGAAACCTGCCGTTGATGTTGACCTGAAAGAGAACTACTCTTCAGGTGAGGATATGTTTCTTCTTGAATGGATGAAAAAGAGAAAAAAGAGGATCAGCTACCTGAAATCGAAAGAGGTCCTTGTCAGGACTCCGGCGCCGAAAACCCTGAAGCAGTTTATTTCACAGCGTTCACGATGGTTGTCGAAAGCGGGAGGCTACCGTGACCCATTTTTAATATTTTTCTCACTGCTGATATTTTCTGTCAATCTTTTCTCACTTGTTCTTTTAGTCGCTACCATCATATTTCCGGGTGTGTGGTTGTTTTGGGTATTATGGTTCGGGATAAAAACATTGACAGATCTCTCTCTTTTGCGTTCCGGCTCCGGATTCTTTGGCTTTAGCATATCTTTCCCCGAATTTGCACTCATGCAGATACTGTATCCTTTCTACATGCTTTGGGTTACCTTCAGGGGATTTTTCACTCCCGTTAAGTGGAAATAAGTTAGACGTATCCTACTAATCCTCAAAAAAACCGTAAAAATTGCTTTTTAATTAAAACGGTCGTAAATTTTAACGTTAAAAGCGTAAAAGCTGCTTTGTAGCTATTTATGGTGTGTGATAAAATTTAATGTATCAGGTCAAACAAAAAAATCATGAACTACAATTTTAAAAATCTTGTTTTTGAAGGTGGCGGAGTTAAAGGCATTGCTTACGGCGGAGCGCTTAAAGTGCTTGATGAGATGAACATTCTTCCCGGGATAATCCGTGTAGGCGGCACATCGGCCGGAGCTATCAATGCCACTCTCCTTGCATTAGGTTTCACTTTTCAGGAGGTCTCTGACATCATTGCGGCAACGAATTTCAATGACTTTGAGGACAAGAGCGGTTTCATTGTTGCCAACATGAGGCGGATCCTTAAAAATTACGGCTGGTTCAAGGGAGATGCATTTACGGCCTGGATAGGTGAAAGGATAAAGAAAAAGACGGGGAAGGAGAATTTTACTTTTGCAGAGCTCCGGGAAGCACTTACCGGGGGTGAACCGGGTTTCCGGGAACTTTATCTTGCAGTGACCAACTTGTCGCAGCAAAGGGTGGAGATATTCTCAAATGAACGGACACCAGACATTGCCATCAAAGATGCCGTCCGTATGTCAATGAGCATTCCTCTATTCTTCAAGGCCATAAAAATGGGGAATGATATCATGGTTGACGGCGGCCTGGCATACAACTATCCCATCAATCTTTTCGACAATCAGAAATACCTTGTAAACCCTGAGAACAAAGGTGATTACACAG
>JALVJU010000465.1 GCA_027034005.1 Marinilabiliaceae bacterium | reverse complement strand
TTATTCAGGGCTATCGGGCGAAAGGCATTGAGAAGGTGATATGTACTGATATCAGCAAGGACGGTATGCTCGAAGGCCCTGCCATTGAACTTTACAAAGAGGTCATGGCTGAAGTGCCGGGGCTCTACCTTATCGCAAGCGGCGGTGTGAGCAGCATCAGCGACATAGAGCAACTTGCGGAAGCAGGTATTCCCGCTGTGATATTCGGCAAGGCAATATATGAAGGAAAAATAGACCTGAAAGACCTGGAGAGATTTAACTAACAAATTCTCCTCCCTTTCAGCAAACAGGAAAGAGATTTAGTCAGCAAAAATGAGAACACATTCAGTGAAAAATATAAATAAAACTTCCCCCCTCAGGGGGGATAAGAGGGGGACCGCTCTATGTTAGCAAAACGCATCATACCCTGTCTTGACATCAAGAACGGGCAAACGGTTAAAGGAGTGAAATTCCTTGAGATAAAAGAGGTAGGCGACCCTGTGGAGCTGGGTGCGCTGTACGCGGAACAAGGGGCCGATGAGCTTGTGTTCCTCGACATCACTGCAACCCACGAAGGGCGCAAAACTTTTGTTGATCTTGTAAAGAGAATTGCCCGTAACATCAACATTCCTTTCACTGTTGGCGGCGGCATCAGCGAGCTGAAAGATGCAGATGCCCTGCTCAATGCAGGTGCCGATAAGATATCCATCAACTCATCGGCTGTACGAAACCCGCAACTGATAAGCGACATGGCAGAGCATTTTGGCAGCCAGTTTGTGGTAACAGCCATCGATGCAAAGCAGTTTCAGGGAGATGAATGGGCTGTTACAGTGAACGGAGGCAGGATACCCACCGATAAACGGCTTTTCCCCTGGGCTAAAGAGGCTGAGGAACGGGGCGCCGGAGAGATTCTTTTTACAAGTATGGACCACGACGGTGTTAAGCAGGGATTTGCCAACGAAGCGCTCGCAAAACTGTCGGAGATGTTGTCGATACCGATTATCGCATCCGGCGGTGCAGGAGCAATGGAGCACTTTAAAGATGTCTTTACCAAAGGGAAGGCAGATGCAGGGCTCGCAGCAAGCATCTTCCACTACAAGGAGATAGCAATCCCTGATCTGAAAAAATATTTAAAGAACGAGGGTATCGAAGTCAGGATATAAAATGGCCCCACCCTAACCCTCCCCTAAGGGAAGGGGACAAAACATTTAAAACACGGCTTATTTCTATCCTCTTAGGAGGGAGTAGGAATAAGGCCAAAAACATATAAAATAATGAACGTAAATTTTGATAAATCACCCGATGGACTTGTTCCTGCCGTGATACAGGACAACGACACCAACAAGGTGCTGATGCTGGGGTACATGAACCGTGAAGCACTCGAAAAAACCCAAAAAGAGGGACGTGTTACTTTCTTCAGCCGCAGTAAACAACGGCTTTGGACAAAAGGGGAAACTTCAGGTAACTTCCTGAACGTAGTCTCCATCTCATCCGACTGTGACGACGACTCTCTGCTCATAAAGGTAAATCCCGTTGGCCCCGTTTGCCACACAGGCGCTGACACCTGCTGGGACGAAGAGAACAAAAAGGATGATATCATGTTCCTGAAACATTTGCAGGACTTCATCGACAAGCGCAAAGAGCAGATGCCGGAAGGATCGTACACCACATCACTTTTCACAAAAGGCATTCGTAAGATCACACAAAAAGTGGGCGAAGAGGCAGTGGAAACGATCATTGGCGCCATGGCCAACGATGATGAAAATTTCATCTACGAAGGCGCTGACCTGCTGTATCACCTGATAGTGCTTTTGACGTACAAAGGTTACAGGATAGAAGACCTGGCGAGGGAGTTGGCAAAGAGGCATAAGTAAAAGCCCCCTCTAACTCCCCCTAAGGGGGAGAATTTTTAAATTTACATATTACTTTTCTCCTCCCCCTTTTGGGGGAGGTCGGGAGGAGGCTTTCCATGAATCCATTACAAATCATATCCAAATATTACGAACCCGGCTCAAAGGGTTGGTACATCCTTACCGAGCACAGTAAGGCCGTGCGCGACTTTGCTCTCGATATCGCGCAAAGGCACCCGGAACTGAAGACCGATCTGCAATTCATCTCGGAAGCAGCCATGCTTCACGATATCGGCATCTTCCTTACCAATGCTCCCGATCTGCAGTGCTTTGGAGACAAGCCATACATCTGCCACGGATACCTTGGCCGTGAACTGCTGGAAAAAGAAGGGTATCCCAAACATGCACTGGTTTGTGAACGACATACCGGAGCAGGACTGAGCAAAGAGGAGATTATCGCACAGAAACTGCCCATACCTCATCGCGACATGCTACCAATTACAGTGGAAGAACAGATCATCTGTTTTGCAGATAAGTTTTTCAATAAAAGTAAAGAGCTGACCAAAGCACAGCCAATAGAAAAGATCAGGGGAAAATTATTGAGATACGGAGAACAGCAGTTAAAACGCTTCGACAGGTGGGCTGAGATGTTCCTTTAGGTCAATTCAGGGCAGCTACCCTCTCACCCACCTTAACAGTTGTTTCAAGATTTTTCGAGGAGTTCTCCAAAATATCTTCATCAACTTTGAGAATGTTTTTCCTGAACAGAAGCACAACAGTAGAGCCGCCAAATTTAAAGAACCCTTTCTCTTCACCCTTTCTCACGGTATCACTCCTGTAGGTATCGATAATGCTTCCCACCATCGTTGCACCCACTTCGCACATAACCACATCATCAAACAATTTGGTGTCAATGACCGTGTACTCCCTTTTGTTCATGCAAAATATCTCTGCAATCTTACGCAAAGCCAGAGGTGAAACAGAGTAGTAATCACCTTTTATCTTTTTCTTCTTCACAATGGTACCATCAACGGGGAAATGGTACCTATGGTAATCGAACGGAGCCAGGCGGAAGATCATCATCATGCCGTCTTTGTACTTGTTTGCCATAATACTGTCAGCCAGAAACTCATACATGTCAAAACGGTAGCCCTTCACATAAAAATCCTTTTTACCAATGTTCTCATACACAAATACCTTACCATCGGCAGGGGAAACCACAACAACAGAGTCAACATTCACAGGCCTGGCACCCGGCTTCAGCTTACGTGTGAAGAAATCATTAAATGAATTAAAATGTTGTTTCTCAGCAATGGAGAGGTCTATGCCGTATTTTTTCACAAAAGATTCTATCTTGTCGGCACTCGAAGGTTTATCCATCAACCTGCCGTACCATTCCGAAACGAATTTGCGCTTCACAATGGCATCCAGGCT
>JALVJU010000464.1 GCA_027034005.1 Marinilabiliaceae bacterium | reverse complement strand
TGTGAGCACAACGTCTTCCTCATTATCATTCTTATACGAAAATGCAATTGAAGTAGATAACTCTTTGTCAGGCAAAGTGTCCAGATCGAACTGTACTGACCAGTATCCGTCTGTAGAAGGAGAAGTTGAACCATTGACCTGTCCCAGAAGTTCAAGCCTTGTTTTGTAGAACCTTATATTCGCACTGGTTAAAACACTTGATTTTATTGCATATCTAAAAGTACCGTTATCAACATATAAAATATCATCAGTTAATGCAACATCATTCCCCGAATAATATCCGCAAATTATAAACGACGGGCTTCCAGTATAGTTGCTATTGAAATGCATTTTTCTGATAATGGTATTTTTATCATAAAAGAAGTCCGTTCCATCCATGACTACATTATCGTCATAAACAGCATGAAAGGGCAGCTCGTTTGCCTGCCATGCCGTTGAATAATCCGTAGCTTCCATACAAGGCATTTCCTGGCTTTGCGGTGATAACACCTTAATGTCACTCAAAATAAAATAGGATCCTATACCAACAGCCCAAAGATCAAAAAAGACTTGCTGGGGCCCTGTCCATCCGGTTATGGCCTTTATATCAAATTCAAACTGCCCAAAATCCGGCCCCTGAGACTTTAATATGAACTCTTCCCCATAAGAATTATTAATTTTCAATACCCAGCCCCCACCTGCTTCAGGAACATTGACAGTTAGTATCTGTGGTTTATTGAAATCTATACTTATCCGGGACGAGGGACGTAAAAACTTAAAAATAGGAGAAGCTCCTGAATTCACCGAAAATTTCAATCCCCGGTCAACAACCCAAAGAGATGTCTGAGTATCAGTTGACCAACTGGAAGTACTTGTAACGTCACCTGTCCAGGTATTGATTATATCCGGCGTTCCGATTCCGGGCTTATATTGATAAACCTCCATTACATCATTCATCCTTCTGGCATTAACCCTCTCGGTACTTAAATAACCCAGGTTGAGCGGCATGGAAGGAGAATTTGAAAATTGTGATTGAGTTGTTGCTCCGGTACTCCCGTAGAACGAAAAAGGATTTATTACAAGTCGTGAAAAAGGGATACTTATTGACCTGCTTTGATCCGGGCCCGTTTCTTTAATATCTTCGACTTTTGGCACTTGTGCAAACAACAGCAAAGAAGGGAAAAGAAGGAATATCAATAAAGGTTTTTTCATAATTATATTGGTATAGTTTAAATAAATAATTATCGCACTTCGTATGCCCAAATATCCAACAAAGTTATAGCATCATAGAGCACTCCAGCCGAACCACGATACGATGATGAACCCCTCGGCTCATTCTTCAGTGTGTACCACTCGTAAAAACCATTGTTTTTTATTACCCTGTGGATAAAAGGCTGTATCTGTTCATAGGCTTCTTTCACAAATCCATTTTTCACAAGTTGCTGTATCATTCTTCCGCCAAGCCAGGTCCAGTCACCTCCATTTTGATATGTGTATGGCACGGTAAGTTTAGGATGTTTGAAATAACCGAGTGGATAAGCCGGATACATAGTTAATCCTATTGAGGCTGCTCCTGCAGCGTTCTTGTCTTCTATCATCTTTTCCAAAGCGATCTTTATCTCTATTCTGCTCAGCAGTCCGGCCTCAATGGCAACCGCAGTACCGCCATGATAATATATTTTATCTTCATTGAAATCATCAGGGAAAGGAGAACCGTTGATATAAACATGAGGATGAAATTTATGATTTTCTGGATCCCAAAGATATTTACGGATATTTGCTTCAATATGATTAAGAACAGGCTTCCATTCTTGTTCTTTTTCAGGTACCAGTTCAATGAAATCCTTAAGGGCAATTACCAACATTGCATTATCATAAATATCGATCGCATAATGTGTCGAATCAGTAATAACAGTTCCTTTACGTGTTTCAGGTTGCACATCGCCCCAGTCGGCTGTAGTGGCGCCGTAAATAAGTCCATACTTTTCATTAAACCTGTTGTTCGTCAGGAAATCAAGCGCCATCTCCAGTCTTGATGCTACAGTAATCCCGCCTATCTCTTCTTCCAGCAGATCCTTATCACCCGTTTTCTTAATATACTTATAAACACCTTGTATCAATGATGACTCCTGGTCCGTCTCAACAGTATTCTTATGAGCTGCCATATCAGGTTGAAGTTCAGAATAGATATAATCATACCCACCGGGAGTAATTTTATCTTTTGGGATGTAACCGTCAACTATGTTGCCGTCTTCACCCTGAAACCTAAAAAATACGATCAGCTTTTTACGTATCTCCTCCTTATCATAAACATCACACGCCGGATACATGAAAGTATTGAAATCCCGAATCCAGACCTCTCCATAACCATCACCTGCAGAAAAGCCTTTACCGATCAAATCTTTGGCTTTTTGCTTCACAACATCAAGTTCTATGTTGTTTTTTATCTTTTCTGACAATTCCCTGTCCTCTTTTGAAACAGACGAACAAGATGTCAAAAGCAAAAAAGAGAATATGTAAAATATCAGCTTCATTAAATCAATCATTTAACTATTTATTGCTTTTTTTATGCTGAAGGAACCAATCGAACACGCCGGATTCCCTGTAAGCTTTACGGAACATGTAATGATCGCCACCTTTATAAACCGTGAACTTCACTTCAAACCCGGCCTTTCTCATGGCATCAACCATGATCTGCGAGCTTTCGACAGGAACGATCTTGTCTGCGTCGCCATGAAATACCCAAATGGGAGGATAATCTTTACAAAAATTCACCATACTGGGAGTTCCTCCCCCACACATTGGCGCTACTGCTGCAAAATACTGGGGATACAATAAAGAAAAAGCAAATGTACCATATCCTCCCATGCTCAATCCCGTAAGGTAGATCCTGGATGTATCGATATTGTATGTATTTATTGAATAATCCAGTAAACTTTTTAAAGTATACATCATTGATGTCCACCAGTGCCCTTTGGGACACTGAGGCGAAATAACTATAAACGGCAATCCTTTTTCTTTTGCTATTTTGGGAGTTCCCCACATTGTCAATGCCTGAACACTATCTCCCCTTTCACCGGCACCGTGCAGAAAAAGTATGGCAGGATATCCTCCTTTTTTATGGGGATCATAATTTTCAGGCAGATACAACAAATAATTTAGAGGCACTTCATCCTTAAATTTATGGGGCGTCAGCGTTCCATGTCCTGATATTTGTATTTTATCAGTATTTATTTGACATGAACACAACAACATCACAAATAAAAAGATCATATATTTCATCTTTGAATAATTAATTTGGTGGCCGAGACTTTACTGTTCCTTATTACTTTTAACAAATAAACGCCATTGTAAGTAATATTGTCAAGCTCTATTTTGATCTTATCGTTTCCGTCTGCAACTATTCTCTTTTTGTAAACAGGCCTGTTGTTAATATCGACCAATTCAACTATATCATTCGATTTGAATTCTCCCTGAAGATTAACATAACCATCCCGAACCGGATTAGGAAACACTTTAAAATTACTATTGAATAAGTTATTTTTCACAGCATCGGGCAATCCAAATTTCTTCTTGATACGTTTCACGAACTCATCAGGACTGACCACGATAACATTACTGTTAAGCATAGAAACGCACGAGTTAATCTCATTAACCACATATTGACTAAATGACCATGCATGAACTGCTACAAGGCTGTAACCTGCTGATGAATATGCATCAGTAGACTGATTGTTAAGCTTATCGGCCAGCGAAGCAGCATTATCAAACCCGTCCCACAATCGGTAACGTGCCCCGATTACAGGTTTATTGTTAACTACATATATTGCACCATTCAAGCTGGCATAATTGTTGTAACCATAGAAAAACACAGCATCTATATTGCTTTGTTCCAGATATTTTTGCATGTCAGCAGACCGGTATTGTGTCCCTATAACATTTAATATGTTCAGGTCTGCTTTTTTCATATATTCATTTGTCAGCTCTGCAGACGCCTGTAATTCCGGGAAAAGGTCAGGATTCATATACCCTACTCCGGAGGAACTTCCCACAAAATAATCCTTCACATTTGATGTATTTGTAGCCTTATCGTAAAAATATTTCATTACTGTGGGAGCCAGTTCTGCCATGGCCGGCGAAATTGTCCAACCAATATTCACCTGTCCCCTGTTTGGACTACCATAAGCTTTGGGTTGACCATAGAATTCCTTTAACAACCAGTCAAAATTATCACCATCGGTAACAAGGAAACACACTGTATGAACATTATCCTCTTCATTTATTGTTGTGGAATGAGTATGTTGTTGCAGTGTTGCTTCAAAGTTAGAAAGCACAGGAAGGTTCTCTGTCCAGTCAGCAGCATTTAACTGAAGAGAATTTCCGGAGATCTTCTTTACAGTATACTCTTCGTCAGGCCCCCAACCCATTACTATCTTATTACTGTTCATCCTGCTCAGGGCATTATTCACCAAAGAACTGTTAATGTCAGTGTCGAAAAATTGAAATGCATTTGCAAACACTGCATAATCGCTCAAGAACATACATTTATTTTCATCCTGAAAACATGTAACATCTTTACTGAAATCAGAGCTGTAACTGGTAGATAAAGCCCACGTTTCATCTTTACCTCTAACATCCAGCAATTTGTTCTTTCCTAATGAGATCATCAAATCCTCATCATAAGGGGTAACTGCAATTGCATTCATAGGACCACACAGAGAAACAGCCACATTGGAAGAATTATCCCTAAGATCACATAAAATATATCCGCTAAAGTCGTAACGGAAATGAGTAATTAAACCTTTAAAGTCGTTATAATAGGATTTATCCTCATAGACATTATAGTTAGCTACCAGGTCGCTCATCCATGTGGAATAACCGTCCCCGCTTTCACTGTAAATCATGTTATCACCTGATTTAGCCATAAGCCCCATAAGAGTGGAAGTTGTAAAACGTTCAGACTCGCTCCATCCCCAGTCGTTAATTACATATACAGCAGATGGAGTTGAAGAAACAGGATATGGACTCCCCGGAATCCTGTCGGCAATAGTGATATCAAACTGTCCTTTTACAGGGAGTAAAGACATACCGAATAAAATAATTAAAATGAACCTTCTAACCATGTTTTGTGTTTTACTGTTTTTTCATTAATCAATCCTGTAAAAATCAGAAATATACAGAGGCGTGTAGGCACTTTCCTTCAATTCATCAACTCCGGTACCTATCAGGTCCGCAAAACTCATAACAAAGAAAGACATGAGTACCGGTATTAAATATTTGGTTTTTAACCTTATTGTTCATAATGACTGTTTTAAAATAACGTGAATATTAATATGTTGATTTTCATATTTCTCAATAAGAAAACTCCTGAATTGCCTCAAACATAGCAACAATATTTTCAGGAGGAACATCGGGCATGATATTATGTACGGTATTAAAAACAAAGCCGCCGTCTTTCATAAACACTTCGAGGTTATGTGTCACATGCCTTTTTACCTGCTCCGGAGTCGCGTTATTAAGCACACTTTTGGTATCTGCACCACCGCCCCAGAATGTAATATCGTTACCGAAATCTTTTTTCAATCTTTCGGGCTCCATGTTTACCGCGTTTATCTGAACAGGGTTCAGGATATCAAAACCTGCATCAATAAGTCCGGGTATCAGTTCATAAATCCCCCCGCAAGAATGAAGCATAGTTTTCATTGAAGAGTGGCTTTTCACATAATCGCACATCTGTTTCTGGCGATGATGAAAAAACTCATTGTACGTTTCAACCGGGATAAAAGGACCGCTGTTCATTCCGAAATCATCACCAAACTTTACAATATCAATTACATCACCCACCGCATCACACACTTTCGACAGCAAATCCATATGCCTCTCCATTAAAGCATCAAGTAACCTATGTACCTCATCAGGCCAGAGATAAAGATCAGTAAGAAAATTATCCATCCTGCGCAAAAAGGTACCCCATTCAAACAAGTTACATCCGACACCAAGCAAAAGTGCTTTATCTGTTTGTGCTCTCAGTTCAAGAGTCTTTTTGCGTAATAGTTCCCAAAAACCGGGTTTATTCGCCCAGTCCCAGGGGGTAAAACCAAATCCACCCCACACAGAACGTATCATATCCTCACCTAACTGTGAATAATTTTCAGGATAACCATCAAGATAAGGAAACACAATCTGATCAAAAAAAGTAGCTCCATGCGGCATCCTGCCTATAGCTTCGCCTCTATCATTGCTTGCAAGCCACGACATATCTTTTTGCCGGACAGGATTGAACCATTTGGGATAGAGTGCCGGATAACCTTCGATCAGTTCAAGTTCGTGCCAGTAATCCGGATCCTGATTAAAATTGCGCCCCACATCTACAACGTCGATACCGTAATGGTCGAGAAACTCCATTTCGGGTTGTACTACCTGCTGCACAACATCATAAGTATAACTCTTCAAATGATTTTTCCCTATATGCTTTATCAGGTTTTGATATGCCACAAGAGATATTCCGCTGCTGGGGGTTGCCCCTATATCAATAGGAACCCGGTCAGGTTCTTTATGATTTATGGCGGCTAATATTCTTTCTCTTGATGTCATTAATTTTTATGCTTTAATGAAGTAATTCCCCCGAATTAATGTCTGTAATATTAATATATTTAAATACAATTAATTAATTTCTAACAATAATTTTTTTAGTATATGAAGCCTCTCCACTGATGAAATTAATTAAATAAATACCTTCTTTTAATCCGTTTGTAGCAGCATTTATATTTATTTCTGTTTCATGTGAATTAAACATTTTCTCATATACTTTCTCCCCTGCCAGTGTATAAATATCAACTCTGTCATTAACATTAAATACACCTCTGATATGTATCATATCACTAACAGTTACCGGATTCGGGTACACCTTGAATAATCTTTCAAATTCATCATCACTAATGGCTGTAGCAGAAGTAACCTCAATATTGCAGGTCAATGTTTCTCCAAACCAGGTAACTCCCTCCTGCAACATACCCCAGTTGGTTTCATATGTTCCCGGGGTAACGGGAGCTGTCACTTCAACATTAAAAGTCTTGGCCCTTCCTCTAAATATCCCGCCATAAACAGGTATCTCATCCTGTGAATCATCAATAAGAAAACGTCTGACGCCAAATGATTCCTGGTCATCATCATGTTGCCCGAATTTTATATCTTTTGCATTTGTCCATGACTCATCCCCTGCATTCTGAACAACAACAGTTGCATTAAAAGACTCCCCGGCAACCATTTTTTGGGGTATATTATTCCATATAATCTTAGCATTGAGATTGTCAAAGTCGTTGAACTTTGCTGCTCCCGCAGCTGTTGTTTTAATATATTCCCACGGGTCATTGGATGAAGACCAGGTATCTGTTTCCGTATTTGAAGAGATGCGATAAATAGTATCCGTTTTGGCTGCATAGATTCCTGAGCCTTCATCATATTCGTTAAAGCTCTCAATATACACACGATCGATAGTTGCGTCATCGTTTACGGCATCCCATGATGTCTTATAATGGCTGCCACCATCTCTGTACAAAATATACCCCGGATCACGTACGTTTTGGTCCCAGTAGCCTGCTTTTAAAAGTGAAGAATTTATACCATTCCAGTCTTTATCAATTTTATATTCCTGCATCTCGAACTGATATATTCTTTCATCGCAAAAACTAAAGCAGGGAGAGTATGCATTATTAATCATTTTAATATCATTGTTAAAGATTGGATGCTCGGCACCAAATTCTGCACTAAGCCGGTTTGTCACATCAGCCCTGGTAAGCTGGTCATAGTTATCAATATGCAGCTGGATATGCCAGATATTTAAAACCGGATGATCATTTTGAGTATAAATATAATCATCAGCATATTTATCTGTATTGGCTGCATAATACTGCTTATAAAATCTTATATAATGTCCTATTAATTCATCTTTACCTTCTTCTGTTGAACAATCGGCATGATATCCCAGAAGTGTATATGTAATTTCCGGGTCCAGGAAAGGACAAACTTTAGGCACATTCCACCCCTCTTCCCGCAATGACATCAACGCAGAAAAGAAATTAACCCGGCTATCTTCCATAACAGGAATCAGTTCTACATACAAAACATCAATATTTGCGGCCATTACCTGTTTTATCATTCTTTTCCAATACTCAACACTTCCATCCCACGATCCTCTGCCGTTTACCGGGATCCACGGGCCATTCAACTGCCACTCACCAGGACCGTACCAACAAAAGAAGCTTGTTGAAACAATATGGTCAGAAACAGAGAAGTGATACCCTTCGACCATTAAACTATCAGAATAAGGCTTCCTGATTACAAAGTAAACCACTTCCGATTGTTGACCAAACCATTCAACACCATCCTGCACCATTCTCCACTGTAAAGCATAAATGCCATACTCAGAAGGGGCAGTTAAATTAATATTGAATGTAACCATTTGACCGGGGGCAACATCATTAGGTAAAGCTACTCTATTCGTTCCCATCCAGATAGTATTATCCTGTGGATTTTGTGTTCCCAGTCTGTAATAATTGCTACTCGTCCAGGTAGTTGTTCCTGTATTTTTAAAAGTTACTGTAATACTAAAGTGCTCCCCCGGGCTAATCGAACCTGGAACATTTTGCGATATAAACTCCGAATTATTCTGACCAAACAGGTTTATAGTTAAAAAAACACTTAAAACGAGTAAAAATCTTTCCATAATTTTCAGTTAATTTTCTCCTTAATTTGTTCCAGATATAACTCAAGGTATGGCTCTATCATTTTTTTCTTTTCACCTTTCGTTTTCTCCCTGTACATTCCACCCATATAGAAAGTTGTTGTACCACCGGAAACAATACCTAAAACAACAGCATCCCGCAGATCAAGTACATTCATGTTTTTTGATTTTTGTTCAACAATGGAGGCCAGGACTCCACCAACGAAGTTGTCACCACATCCGGTGGTATCACCTTCCTTACCTTTCCCCTTAGCAAGATCATCGGAAACAGCCTTTGAAACAGGCATCTCATCGTAATCAATAATTGAGAACATACTATCCTGTGAGAACATTCTCACATTCTCAGTTCCACTTGTTATGATTAAAGCACCTGTGCCATTATTGCGAAAGAAATCCATAGCAGCCATAACATCTTTTTCACCACTCAATCTAAGGGCCTCTTCCATATCAGTTATTAAAAGATCGATATGCTTATAACTTTCATCACTCCTGCCTAGGGGCCATTTCAGGCCCGGATTGGCTTTTTCGTTCCTGAAATCATACACAGTATTTACAACTGTCATGCACCCTTTTATTTTTGCTTTTTCTAAAAGCTCTGTCAGGTTATCATGTATCTGCGGCACTAAAGCTGTACCCCCGAAAACTACAATATCAGAAGAGAAAAAATCTTCATCAAGATACTCCGG
>JALVJU010000463.1 GCA_027034005.1 Marinilabiliaceae bacterium | reverse complement strand
TTGCAATAAAATTAAGCTGTGCTCTCTTTATCGACCCGTTAGGATAATTTTCGACATTACTGAGCTGAACCTTTGTCTCATTCCCATTCTCATCTTTTAAAACAACAGAAAATGTTTGAGCATTGGCAAATGCAACTTCAACTGAAACAAGGTCATTTCGCATCCAGTTCAAACTATTAAAAACCACAAGCGGCCTGCCTTTCTTGTTGTTAGTTTTAATCTTTGAAGCCAGCTCGTTTAAACTTTCATCAATTATTTTTTCAGCCTCGGCTTTTGCAAATTCATATTTGTATTTAAAAAGGGCATCGGTGATATCGCCGTGTTTGCCGCCCCAGCCATGGTCGGGATAAATTTTAGCTTCCCATGCTGCATTTAATTTTGTTTCCGGGTAATTAACAAAAGAACCATCAACCAACGCATTTACAGTTGCAAATTTTTCAGCTTGTGTAAGGAGGATATCACCTTCGCGACTTGCTTTAACAGCCTTTTGGTGAGATGGCCCGTGGATATACAGCCATACTGCAGGACGCTCACCCGTAATGGTTTTCAGCTTCGGGGCTCCAGCCTCTAAAGCACGGAAAAACTCAGGCGCTGAAGCAATCCTGATTTTCGGCAATTGCGCCTTTACATATTCACCGTTGTCATTCTGAAGCTCATCAATGCTATCCCACTGTCGTATTAAATGAGTATAATCTTTTGCAGGGCTCATATCCCAGTCGGAAAGTAACGGAATAGCAGGCGAACTGCTTTTTTCCGTGTAGTATTTTTCCCAATAGAGAGAACTTGAGGCCAAAAACTGCGCTGCTTCGGGAAAACTTTTTTGAAGTGGTGTAAATGCATTGGCATAATGTCCGGGTGAAAAAACGGTAATACCCGAGCCATCAGGGCTGAACCAATTATAAATTCCGCGCTCGAACCGGCTAATCATCATATATTTAGTTCCTGCCTTGCGCATTATCTGCATCATTTGCAATGTTCGTCCGGGGACATCTTCATTCCAATATACTGTGGCATTGTAGCCGAACTCATCTTTTAGCCACTTTGCCCCAAAATAGAATTGGCGAGCCAAAGCTTCGCCGGAGTACATCTCTTCGTAAGGTTGTGTAAATGCAGAACCACAAGAAATCCGTCCATCATTCAGCATCTGTTTTACCAACTCTTTTTTATCCGGGTGGCGCTCGATGAACTCTCTTATCATTAAAGCATCCTCCACATCGAACCGGTAATTTTCATCCTTTTGGGCTAAGTTAAAAAGAGGAGTCAATAACATTGTATCTCTCTCAATTATGCATTTCTCGGGTGAATCCATCCACGCAATATCCTGATGACTTGAGTTCATCAGGTAAATCTTTCCTTTGTGCAGAACGGAATTAGAGAGTTTAAGCAAACTGCTCACGGTTTTTGGCGTGTAATTCCGGATTGCATAAATTTGAATTATATTGCCATTAATCGTACACTCATTATTCAACACAGATTTGGCCAATAGTATTGTTGACCTAAACGATTTGCCGAGGGAATCCACCACAAAAACCTCCTCTTTTGGATCGCTTAATTCAAAAGGCTTGTTAAGCGCTGACGCCGGCAATGTAAGCGAGCCTGTTGCATAAGGCCCATTTTTCTCCAGGAAGACTTTTCCAGATTTATTACCACTTGAATAGGTTAAATATTTACCTGCTAAATGACCGGGTGCATTGATCGTTCCTGACAACTTGTTTCCTGCTCTAAGGAGTTCCAATTTCATCCATACATCATGCTCTATTGAGTTTTGTAAATATTTTAGTGCATCCTTTGCCTGATAAACGATCAGCCAGGCATTGCTGTTGTTTGCCTTTCCTATGATCTTAATTGTTTGTGATTCTCCGGCCTTCAGCCAACTTTTTGGGGCAATCAATGTCATATATCCAAGAGCATCTCCGTGCTGGTCGGTTTCAACCGTAACAAATGACAGTTTTCCACCATCCTCAGTTTCAATACTCCAGGTCTTTTTTGTTGTCGTTGCCAGTTCAAACCGCTTTTTTCCATTAACAAAAACATCAAAAATATTTTTTTCCGGAGTAATATTCATTGCTGCGATCCAAAGAAACCCGGCCTCTTTTTCCGACCACTGCTTTGGCAGTTGTTCAGTTCTCCACTCAATCGCCATTTTGCCATCTTTACACCTTGTGATGAGTGATTTAGAAACATCGTTTCTAAAACTGTGGTATGAGAACTCGTTGGCTCCAATATTTTGAAAAAATCCTTCGTACCAGTTTTTTGATTCTTCAGCCAGATCAGAAAGTGATTTTAACCGGTTGTCTTGTCCAAAGCTATTCCTTCCAAGAATAAGTAGTGAGATCAGTAAAAGTGATTTTAGCTTCATTTTTATGAGAATTTTATTCAAGAAAAGTTCGGGCAATGCAAAGCTGTTGCAACTATGCACTACATGTTATTTCTTTGTAATTTAGCAATTCTTTTCATCAATTCCATCATTGCACGACCATTGTGATAAGGTGCTTTCCAAGGGTCAATTTTCCAATCGTTGCGATAATAGGGTGACGGGTCATCTTTGGGCTCAACTAAATATGGAACTCCCATACGATTCACTTTTGTAAACCATTCACCATTTTCGTGATCTATTAAATAGTTGTTGATAAAATCCCACGAAAGTTTTAGTTTATCCCAATACTTTTCATCCCCTGTCATCTCAAAGCCATTCATGAATCCAATCAGTGTTTCGGCTTGCGGCCACCAGTGTTTGTTGGTACGCACGTGGCTTCCAAACCGTGTTGATTCAAGGAAAAGCCCACCGTCTTTATCTACGCCAACACGGTCAACTGCATCGAGCATTTTAATGGTAAGAGGCTTCATTTTTTCCGAAATAGTTTTGTCATTTAATATCCCTGCAGCCTCCCACAGCAACCATGATGCTTCAATATCATGACCAAAAGAGCAGATAGCTTTTGACATTTCTGTTTCGTTAAAATTTTTATCGAAGAAGATTCCGAGGTGCCCGGTTGAACGGATAATCTTATTTATAAAAAGCTCAAGCAGCTCCTTTAATCGTTTTTGTGCGAACTTATCTTTCGAAATTTTGTAATAGGCTGCGTATGCTTCTACAATGTGCAGGTGTGTATTCATCGAGCGAGGCTCATTATTGTCTGCCATGCGGTTTTCGGAATACGCCTGCCATTCGCGCGTAAATGCTTCTGTGTAACCGGGAAATTCCCGGTCTTTTGTTTTCTCTTCTAAAAAATCGAAATAGGATTTTAATTCGAGAAGCAATTCCGGTGACGG
>JALVJU010000462.1 GCA_027034005.1 Marinilabiliaceae bacterium | reverse complement strand
AAAAAAGACCTTGCTTCCATATCTCTTGAGAAAGAACCAAACCGAGAAAAACTTGCTGCCATTTGCGCCATGGTAACTAACATTGACCAGAATGTGGGGCGGTTAGTTAAAGTTCTGAAAAAATTGAACATTGAGCGCAACACGATTGTTATCTTCATGAGCGACAATGGTCCCAATTCACGACGATATGTTGGTGAGATGAGAGGCAAAAAAGGAGATGTAATTGAAGGTGGTGTCCGCACTATGTTTTTCATGCACTGGCCTGCTGTTTTCAAAGGCGGGGAGTCGAGTGATATAAGGGCGGCCCATTACGATGTGATGCCCACTCTGCTTGATGCTGCCGGCATTCCCGTACCCAACGGTCTTAAACTTGATGGGCACAGTTTTCTTCCCCTGCTTAAGGGATATCAGGATAAGATGCCCGACAGAAAAATATTCCTTCAGTGGCACAGAGGTTACACACCTCAACCATATAAACATTTTGCCGAAACGGGAAGAAAATGGAAACTGTTGAGCAACGACAGTGCGAAATTTAAGCTTTATAACCTTGATGACGACCCTTTTGAATTAAACGATATTTCAGACGACAGACCCGAAATGGTTGACAGCATGAAAGCCGAATATCTGAAATGGTTTGAAGATGTATCATCAACAAGAAAAAACAACTATGCAACTCCACGGATGATCATCGGGAATGATGCCCAGACCGAAACTATCCTGACCAGGCAGGAATGGATACGCGAAGCAGGGAAATGGTGGGGCACCAAAGGGCATTGGCTGCTTTACGCCGACCGTGATGCAACATACGACATAAAGATTAAAACTGCACAGAGCAAACCCGGCTGGAAAATTACTCTGAAAATAAACGACATGATAAAAACAGGGATACTTAAGGACAGCATCTTTACCTTTAAGGATACATCAATAAAAAAAGGAGATCTAACCCTTTCCGCCCGGGTATCAAAGGACAACAAAGTTTACCCGAGAATGCATGTTTTTGTTATTAGGGCCTCTGTGGGTGATTAAAATATAATATCAAAGAATTAAAATTATGAAGCGCTACTTATTTTTAATCTTCCTGGCAGCATTGGCATTACAAGGTTTTTCGCAAAAGAAAAATGTTCTTTTCATTGCCGTTGACGACCTCAAGCCCCTGATAGGTGCTTTTGGAGACACATATGCAATAACCCCTAACATCGACCGCCTGGCCAAAGAAGGATTTGTGTTTGAAAGAGCTTATGCACAGCAGGCAGTTTGTGCTCCGTCACGTGCAAGTATGCTCACTGGAATGCGTCCCGACAGAACAAAGGTGTGGGACCTTAAGACCAAGATACGGTCAAAGAATCCCAATGCGGTAACCATCGGCCAGATGTTCAAACATGTTGGCTACACCACCTATGCCATAGGTAAGATATTTGATCCTCGAAGCGTGGACAGAGGACATGATGCCAGGTCGTGGACAATCCCATACATACCGCCCGAGCGGCTCAAAGGCCCTGATCCTAAACCGGCATTGGGATACTACCTGTCGAAAGAGAACTTGGCAAAAGTAAAGTTTTACGAAGGGCTGGCAGAAGCCAAAGGGCTTAAAGGAAGTAAGAGATATAAATTTATTGCAAGCTATTACAAGCCATCGACAGAGATGGCAGATGTTTCTGATTCTGCATATGTTGACGGAAGGATAACGAACGAAGCGCTTCGCAAACTGGACAAATTTGCAAAAAAACAAGACAAACCGTTCCTGCTGATGGTGGGATACAAAAGGCCACACCTGCCGTTTGCTGCGCCAACAAAATACTGGAATATGTACAAAAGGAAAGAGGTACCTGTTGCAAAATCCCAGAAACACTCAAAAGGCGGCCCTAAGCTTGCCTATCACAACAATCCCGAACTAAGATCATACACCGATATCCCTGGAGCATTTGATGAATACGGGCACCTGAACATGGACAAGCAGCGGGAACTTATCCACGGTTACTATGCTGCCACATCATACGTGGATGCTTTGATAGGCCGCTTACTTGACAAACTAAAGGCTACCGGACTTGACAAAAATACCATAATCGTTCTTTGGGGCGACCATGGCTGGCACCTCGGCGATCACGGATTATGGACCAAGCACACCAATTTTGAACAGGCCACACGGCTGCCCCTCATCATCTACGACCCGGAGTACAAACCTGGCAGAACGGACATCCCCGTTGAATCCGTTGATATCATACCTACCCTGTGTCAGCTGACATCCGTAAAACCGTCAAAAGACCTGCAGGGTGAAAGTCTTGTACCGTTCCTTAAGGGCGAAACGCCTGCACAGGACTTCGCCATTTCACAATGGCCCTCACGCGGACAAAAAGGCGGAATGGGATATTCCATCAGGACAAAGAGGTACCGTTACACCGAGTGGTACAGTACTTACAAAAGCACAGCGCCCCGCAGGGACAACGACCTTGTTGCCTCCGAGCTATACGATTACCAGACTGACCCGGAGGAAACAAAAAACCTTGTAAAGGACAAAAAACACGCAGCAGCACTGAAAGAGCTACAGAAAAAACTGCATGACTTCCTCGACAGCCAGGTACTTCAGGCGACAGGTCCCGTGGTAGGGGTACTTACGGCTACGGAAAAAGAGATTCCCGGAAAGCCCAAAGGAACTCCGCTCAGGCAGATCGTTGCAAAAAACTTCAGGCCGGGTGAATTTTACATGGGATGCACCATTGATCATCAAAGCATCAATTCTCCAAAGTCAGATCTTCTGGCACAGCAGTTTTCATACACGACACCGGCAAATGCGGTTAAACAATCAGCAGTTCACCCAACGCCCGACAGATGGGACTGGAGCAAGATAAACAAAGTCATAAAATTTGCTGAAAAGAACGACATTGTCGTACGTCTGCACGGACCGGTAAGTTCGCAGTCATCGAAGTGGGCGAAGGAAGACAACCGCACTCCCGGTGAGCTCCTGCAGAACATGACCGAATACATGGAGGCCGAATGTGAACATTTCAGCGGCAAAAGTGATGTGGTAAAATGGATGGATGTGGTAAACGAAACCGTTGATAAGGGCGGAAAATGGTTCGGCCCCAAGCCCGGAACCGACGACTGGGAGAACCCGTGGTTGAAGATAGGACTTAATGAAGATGGTATCCCGATATACATAGTAAAAGCATTTGAGATAGCGACCGAAAAAGCTGACCCGGATATCAAACTCGTGTACAACCAGCATCTTACAATGGAACCTGCAGTGTGGGAAAAGGTTAAATCAACTATTCTGTACC
>JALVJU010000461.1 GCA_027034005.1 Marinilabiliaceae bacterium | reverse complement strand
GGCTCAGCTCCTTCGCGTGCCCGGCATATTCGGTGTATTTTATATTAGCGCTGATCTTTTCTTTATCTATGTATGCTTTAATTAATTTTTCAACATTTTTCTGCTTACCTATACCGGACACAGGATTTATTAATACCAAAGATTTTTTTATCATAAACAAAGATTTTCGCCAAAGATACGCTAAATGCTCTAATGAGCAATCGCGGGGAAAAGTAAACTTTTTATTCTCACATTTTTTTTAAACGCTTAAAAAAAGTATTTTTAGCAAAAATGTAATACTATGGGAATTATAGAGCAGCTTTCTCATTTCGACAAAGAACTCCTCCTGTGCCTGAACAGCTACCATACACCTCTCTGGGATAATTTTTTCTGGATAGTGACACAAACAATAACATGGGTACCACTCTATCTTACTCTGTTTTATATTTTCATTAAAAACCACAGTCTGCGGGGAATATGGTTCGTAATCTTTATAGGCTTGCTCATCCTTTTGTGCGACCAGATATCTTCAGGGTTTTTCAAACCGTTTTTCGAACGTTACAGGCCTTCACATGATCCGTTTATCCGGGATGCCGTTCACATACTTCACAACAAAAGAGGCGGGTTGTACGGCTTTGTATCTTCACATGCCACCAACACTTTCGGTCTTGCGGTATTCCTAAGCCTTATTTTCCGTAACAGATGGTTCAACATAGTGATATTCTCATGGGCAGCAATATTCTCCTATTCGCGCATTTATCTTGGGTTGCATTATCCCGGTGACATAATAGGCGGCGCATTGCTGGGAATGCTTTTGGGATGGATAGTTTACCTGCTATTCGTTCATTTCCTGCCGCGTTTTACCTTCATCTCGTACCATAACACAAGAACTTTGAAAAAAGGCCTTGCCGATAGTTTCAGGGTCCAGTCCGTTGATCTGATTTCCTATGCTGTTGTACTAATCTTTGTCACTATATTCATTTCTGCCAAAGTATTGATATGATGTTAGCCGGACACAGATTTAATTGATAGTAAAGATTTACACAGATATTTTTCTTTTGGATCATTAAAATAACTGAAAATATCTGCCTCATATTTGGTATCCGAGGTGCTGGATAATATCACAAAATATTTTTCGTATAAAACTGGCCTAAACACAAACACAAAAGGCTGTCCTCCAAAACGGGAACAGCCTTTCTAAAATAAGATATTATAAATTAGTTCATCAAACCCCGGTTTTTTAACAAAGGATCGATCCTTGGTTCTCTTCCCCTGAAATCAATATACATTTTCATGGGATCTTCTATGCCATTCTTCTCAAGTATATTTTTTCTGAACGATTCTGCTGTTTTTTGATCGAATATGCCGTTTTCCTTGAATGCCTCAAATGCATCGTTGTCAAGAACTGCTGCCCAAATGTAACTGTAATAACCGGCATCGTATCCGCCGATTATGTGGGCAAAGTAAGTAGTTCTGTAGCGGGATACTATCTCTGGTATCAGGCCTGTGCTGCCGAGGTAATCGCCTTCGAATTCAGCGACATCGATATTCACAGGAGCTTCAAGAGTGTGATATGCAAGGTCAAGCATTGCTGCTGCAAGATACTCCACATTTGCAAATCCCTGGTTGAACTTACTTGCCTCATCCATCTTTTTAACCAAAGTGTCAGGAATAATCTCACCTGTCTTGTAATTTTTTGCATAGTGATGAAGTACCTCAGGCTGCATTGCCCAGTGCTCGTCTATTTGTGACGGAAGCTCAACAAAATCCCAGGCAATGTATGTGGTGTTGTAAGATGCCTTAGAGAACAAAGCATCAAGGCCGTGCCCGAACTCATGAAAGATAGTCTCGACCTCATCCAGGCTTAACAGCGAGGGAGTATCTCCTGTCGGCTTTGTCACATTTGTTACTATGGTCACAATCGGCATCTCCTCTTTTCCGTTCACAATCCTATGCTCCTGATAAGAGTCACACCAGGCTCCGCCCCTTTTGCTTCCACGCGGGAAGAAATCCATGAACAAAACACCAAGATGTGAACCATCGGCCTCTTTCACCTCATAAGCCTCGGCATCGGGATGAGGCAGAGGAACATTGTTCAGCTTTGTAAATGTTATTCCGTATAGTTTGTTAGCTGTCCAGAAAACACCATCCCTCACGTTCGACAGTTCAAAATAAGGACGTATCTCCCCTTCATCAAGGTTGTACTTGGCCTTTCTAATCTTTTCGGCATAGTACCACCAATCCCAAGGCTGGAGTTTAAAATTTCCTCCCTCTTTATCGATTATGTCCTGCATCATGGCTGCCTCTTTTTTGGCAACAGGAAGAGCTGCCGCCCAAACTTTATTAAGAAGGTCATAAGCCTTCTCAGGGGTTTTGGCCATTCTCGGTTCAAGGGTAAGAGCAGCATGGGATTTATACCCGAGAAGTTTCGCTTTATCGGCTCTCAGGGACACTATCTCTGCCACAATCTCCTTGTTATCGTATTTATCGTTATGATTTGCCCTGTTGATGTAATACATGTAAAGTTTCTTACGCAGGTCACGGTTTTTCGCATAGGTAAGGAAAGGATACATGCTGGGACGCTGCACGGTATAAACCCACTTCCCTTCAAGATTGTCAGCCTTTGCTTCGCTTGCCCCGGCAGCTATGACACTCTCAGGAAGCCCCTCAAGGTCCTTTTTATTATCTATCACAATTTTGTACTTGTTCGTTTCGGCCAGAAGATTCTGGTTGAACTTCACCTCAAGCTTTGAAAGCTTTTGATTAATGGCCTTAAGCTCCTCTTTCTTTTCAGGAGTAAGATCTGCTCCGTTACGAACCAGCTCTTTGTAATGGTTCTCTAAAAGATATTTTTCCTCATCGGTCAGATTAAATTTATCCTGATTTTCATAAACCGATTTTATTCTTTCAAAAAGCTTAGGATTTAAGGATATCTCATCAAAATGTGCAGATAATCTAGGAGACATCTCCATTTGTATCTTCTGCAACTCATTGTTTGTGTTTGCAGATATCTGATTATGAAACACCCTCAACACCTTGCGAAGTAGCTCTCCTGAGGCATCAAGCGGTTTCATCGTGTTATCCCAGGTAGGATCATCAGGATTGTTCACTATGGCAGCGATCTCCTTGTTCTGCTCTTCCATTCCTTTCTCCATTGCCGGAATGTAATCTTCGGGCTTGATCTTTTCGAAAGGCGGGATATTGAAGGGAGTATTATATTCCCCGAAGAAGGGATTCTTTTCCCCTTTCTCTTTTTCTGTACACTGTGTGGTCATCATAACTAACAGTACTAGTGGAATAAACAAAGATTTTTTCATTTTTATAGGATTTGATTCTGGCCACAAAACTAATACTTTAAAAATAATACAACATGATATTATTCAGACATTTTCAATTAAGTAATCATTAAGGATAAACACAAAAAAGGGCATCCACAACGAATACCCTTATCAAAAATATCATATGTATCTTAAAACTTAAGCTGAGTCTCTATCTCTTTTATCTGGTTTTTCAGTTCTCTGTCGGTTTCAATAAGATTATTTATCGTCTTACATGCATGAAGAACAGTAGCATGATCCTTCTTGCCGATCTTCGCCCCTATGGTGGCCAGGGATGAGTTAGTAAGACTTTTGCTGAAATACATCGCTATCTGCCGTGCCTGTACTATCTCCCTTTTTCTCGACCTCGACTGAAGCACTTCCATTTCAAGTCCGTAATACTCGCAAACCTTCTTTGAGATGTAATCTACGGATATCTCTTTCCTCTCTTTTTTCACCAGCTTATCAACAACACTCTTTGCCGTATCAAAATTTATCTCCTCCCTGTTCAGTGTAGCGTGTGCAAGTAGTGATACCAGGGCTCCTTCAAGTTCACGGATGTTGTTAACCACATTATTTGCTATGTAATAAATAACGTCCTCTGGCATAGTGATCCCGTCGTTATATATTTTCTTTTTTAGAATGGCGACCCTGGTATCAAAATCCGGCAGTGTCAGCTCTGCAGAAAGTCCCCATTTAAACCTCGACAGCAACCTGTCCTCTAGTCCGGTCAGCTCAACAGGGGCTTTGTCCGATGTAAGTATCAGCTGCTTACCTGACTGATGAAGGTGATTGAAAATATGAAAGAAAATATTCTGAGTACCTGTCTTACCTGCAAGTTCGTGAATGTCATCAATAATCAGCACATCTATCATCTGATAGAAATTCAGGAAATCGTTCCTGTTGTTGTTACGTGTAGCTTCCGAATATTGTGTCTCAAATTTATTGGCATTGACGTAAAGCACCGTCTTTTCCGGTTTTGTCTTTTTTATCTCTATTCCAATAGCCTGCGCAATATGGGTTTTCCCGAGTCCTGAATTTCCGTAGATGAACAACGGGTTGAATGCAGTTTTGCCGGGATTATCGGCAACTGCCTGCCCGGCTGACTTTGCCAGCCTGTTACATGCTCCTTCAACAAAATTCTCGAAGCTGTATGCGCTGTTAAGCTGAGGATCTACATTTAATTTTTTAATGCCCGGAATAACAAACGGATTACGAATAGTAGGGCGCTCCTTGTTTACAGGCAATGACAACGGCCGGTTTCTAAGATCGGTCTTATTGTTTGTAGGAACATTTATAGTTGTGGGTTTATTGTTAACATGAGCAGTATCCATCACAACGTTGTACTCTAGCTTCGCATTATCCCCCACCACTTTTTTCAATGTCTTTCCAAGAAGATCTATGAACTGCTCTTCAAGATACTCATAGAAAAAGAGGCTGGGTACCTGAATGGTCAAAATGTTATTTTCTATCTTTTTAGGGATGATGGGTTCGAACCATGTTTTGTAACTTGTCTGAGGAATATTGTCTTTTATAATCTCCAGACATCGGCTCCATACAACGTTATGGTTAGGTCTCATTTTTTATATTCCTGTCATTTTATTATGTTAACAATATTGGTTTTTCATTAGAACAAAAATTGTGAAAAATTTTGTGAAAAAAAAATCGTTTTTTTCTTGTTATTTTGATTTCAATATTAGGAAACTAATTTTCAGACACTTAATGATTTTAATGCCAACCATCTGACCTTATGTTCATTAGCCCTCAATTTAACATTACGACAGGATATGCATAATTTTCAAAAGCCTTATGAAATAACCGATTGAGTAGATAACGAAAAAAAAACAAAAAAAAATCATTTTTTTTCAGAGCCGTTTTCTGCTTAACATAATATTAATCAGCGGCTTTGTTTCCTAATTGCTTTATCCACAGGGATCAACCTTCCATTTTCCAATGCTATCACCTTGCTGTCGGGATAAGTTTTCAACGCTTCGTCAAGAACTTTCTTTATGGAATCATACTTTCTTGACTGACCAATTGTGTAAATAAATCTCTTACCGTTGTAGTCTTCAAAAATACGGTATTTTCCTGCTACTTCGAAACTGTCGAGTTTTACCGGTGTCTTTGACTCAAAAAGCAACACCTGATAAACTATTCCTTTGACTGAACTCAGCGGTGCATCGGAATAATATGTCTTTCCAAAATCAACAGCAGAGAATCTTACATATTTTTTCGGCTGATGCCTTATGTCCATCAATAATCTGTTAAGGTTGGCCGATGCATCAACAAGATTGTAGTACAGCTCCTTATCGTTCATCAGCATTCCCATACTGCCGTCGCCCGAATTAAGCCCGGACAGCATACTGGTAGTCTGCTGAAGACTTTTGTTAAGCTGCTGAAGGGTTTCGGAAAGCTCAACCTCATTAAGTTTCCTGGTAAAATCTGCAATATTTGAAAATGTGGTATCTAGATACGGTGTCTGTCTATTCAGCGAAATCAGTATCGAGTCCATGCGTTTCATCATTATGTGATATTCTCCCCCTTCAGAAAAGGATTTCGCAAGATATCCCGTTATTTGAGTAGTGTTGGAAAGTGTTTTATTCAGCATCTTAATACTTCCGCTGATATTATCCATATTCTCTCCAACAAAAAGATCATTCACATTTATCAACAGGGAATCAAAATTCACTATCAGTTTTTCCATCTTTTCTTTCAATGGAAGCACCTCGATACTCAACTGGTCTTTAAGGTCACCTACCACATAAGTCTTGATGGTATCATAAGGCATCAACATTTCCTTGCTGTCACCCTTAACAATTTCCACACCTTTTGTACCCATTAAATCAAGACTATAGATTCTTGCCACAGAATTTTTTGGGAAAGTAATATCAGCAGTAATGCTAAAAGTAACCAGCAGTTTATCGTTCAGATCAGGTTCAAGCTTGATATCACGTACACTCCCAATCTTCAATCCTCGGTAAAATATCGGACAGGCCTCATTCATACCCGAAACATTTCTGTATATCCCGTAATAGGTAACCCCCCTTTTCAGGACGTTATGGCCTTTAAGGTAATTGATCCCCCATCCTGCTATCAGCAATGCAACAATGGCGACCAATCCTATTTTTATCTCTTTTTTGACAATACTCATTTCTCTTATTTTTTACTTTTTGAAACCGGTCCCAGGTATACTTCCTGAAAACATGTGCATTAAAACAATATTCAAAGCTAATTCATGTTTACTAAAAAAACGAATAAGACGATGATATATTTATTTTCCGGGGTTAGTGATCTTCACTGCATCAGCAACGGGGATCCTTTTGTCGCCTTCAAAAGCAACAATAAAACTATCCGGAACTTTCTTTTGTATATCTTTCAATTTCCTTGAAATATCATTGTAATCATTTGAACTTAACGTAGTGTATTTATATCTGTTACCTTCTTTGTAAACATAAACATCCTTAAATTTTTTATAAACTCCGGCCCCCTTTTTCAACATCCGTTTGTACGAAGCAACCTGTATTCTGTAAGTAATATCAGGCATCTTTTTTTCTTCTTTCTTTTTCACGGTTTTCATCTCCGTGGTCTTCTCATCATACTGCTTTTTATAATCCCTGATAGCCCTGAATATGGCAGAAGCTATGTATGTCTGACCCGATTCCGACTTAAGATATTTCTCTTCTGCCTTATTGCTTAAAAACCCAACCTCTACCAGCACGGAAGGGTGTGTAATGTTACGCAGCACAAGAAAACCGGCCTGCTTAACTCCCCTGTCCCTGCGTCCTGCCCTGTGGTGAAACTGTTTCTGAAGCAATGAGGCCATCATTGTGCTTTGCTCCACGTAGGTAGACTGCATATACTCGAAAAGGATGTATGATTCGGCAGAATTGGGATCGAACCCTTCGTATTTTGTTGTGTATTCATCCTCCATCACGATCACTGAGTTTTCCTTCTTGGCAACTTCCAGGTTCTCATTCGACCGTGCAGGCCCCAAAGCATAGGTTTCAACACCGTGAATGCGCGGATCGGATATATAGTTGGCATGGATCGATATAAAAAGATTGGCATTACTTTTATTGGCTATCTCTGCCCGTTTGTACAATGGAATGAAAACATCCTTATCACGGGTATATATCACTTTTACATCCTGCAAATTCTCTTTTACGTATTTTCCGACCTTAAGGGCAATAGCAAGCACTATATCCTTCTCTTCTGTTGTACTGCCCAGTGCTCCCGGATCTTTTCCTCCATGACCGGCATCTATCACAACCGTATTGAATCTGGCAGGTTGCTTTACCTGTCCATAAATACTTAATTCATAAAGAAAATAAATTATCAGTACCGGCAGAATATTTTTAACAACCAATTTCATACTCCCATGCATATGTAAGATCATATAGTTCACTTATATTCAAAACACTTGTCAAAAATAGAAAAATATTACAAAAGATTATATATTCGGATTTAATAGTAAAATCTTCGCTTGACCTAATCTGTGAGCAATTTTTAATTATTTTTGCAATACCGAAACAAACAGGAAAAACATTGGCACAATTTATATCTTCAGATAAATTATTCAGCTACAGTCTTTACTGGATCTTTTTCCTATTGATATCCCCGAATGTCTTCAGTCAGGAAAATATTACGGCTGTCGATCAGGTACAACCGGATTCAGCCCAGGCAAGACAAACAGGCAGTGCCATGATGCTTGATGCTGAAGTTAAATACCAGGCTTCCGATTCCATAAAATTCAGCATTTCAAGCGGGAAAATGTACCTTTACGGCGATGCCAGCATAAACTATCAGGACATCACACTAACGGCCTATACTATAGAACTGGATCTCGACAGCAGCCTGGCCGTCGCATACGGCACTGTTGACTCTATAGGTAATGAGACGGGACTCCCTGTCTTCAAAGACCGGGATGGGGAATACGAAATGCGCAGGCTTAGATATAATTTCCAGACAAAAAAAGCTATAATCGAGCATATTGTTACGGAACAGGGCGACGGATTCATTGTAGGGAGCAGGGCAAAAAAAATTGAAAACAATATTTACTGCATTAAAAATGCGCGTTATTCCACATGTAATCATCATGACCACCCGCATTTTTATCTGAACCTAACAAAGGCAAAGGTCATCCCGGGAAAAAAAATAATCACCGGGCCGGCCTATCTGGTGGTTGAAGACGTTAAATTTCCGGTAATTGTCCCGTTTGCTATCATTCCAAGCACACAAACTTATAGTTCCGGTTTCATCCTGCCATCGTACGGAGAAGAATCGAACAGGGGATTTTTCCTGAGGAACGGTGGTTACTACTGGGCTGCAACACAGTATTTTGACGCCACTGTAACCGGCGATATTTACACAAACGGTTCATGGGGTTCACATTTTTCTACAAAATATAAAAAGAGATACAAATTCGGCGGCAATCTGAACTTCAATTACATAGTCAATATTTTCAGTGAGCAGGACCTGCCCGATTACAGAAAGACCAAAGACTTCTCGGTCACATGGTCGCACCGGCAGGACCCGAAATCGAACCCGTATCAATCGTTCAGCGCAAGTGTAAATTTCTCTACCAACAGTTACGATCAGAATAACGTGAACAGCATTGTCGACCCGAACATCATTGCAAGGAACACAAAAAGGTCAAGTATATCCTACAGTAAAAGATGGGCAGGAAAACCGATAAACTTTTCAGCCACCCTTCTTCATTCACAGAACAGCAGGGACACGACCATTGATTTCACCCTGCCTGATATCACATTTACCATAAACAGGCTCTATCCCTTTAAACGAAAGAACAAAGTAGGCAATAAAGAACGTTTTTACGAAAAAATAAGTTTTTCATATACCGGCAACATGAAAAACTATATCCATACAAAAGAGAAGGATCTTAGTTTTTCTCCCCAGAGTTTTACCACTGACTGGAAAAACGGCGTTGCACACAATATACCGGTTGCAATGAACCTAAAAGTATTAAAATACTTCACCTTCAATCCTACTTTTAACTATAAAGAACGATGGTATTTCAAATCGATAGAGAAAGGCTGGGACCCGGACAGAAACATGGTAATAAACACAGATACCACAGGAGGTTTTCACCGGGTATGGGACT
>JALVJU010000460.1 GCA_027034005.1 Marinilabiliaceae bacterium | reverse complement strand
TTTGGGAACAGGATCCCGTCAAAACAAAAAACAGAGGTCAAACAGGGTGAAAACAGAACAGATGCACAGGGACGCAAACAAGGAGTGTGGGAAAAATTCTACGACAACGGGAAGCCGATGTACAAAGCAACATTCAAAGATGGGAAACTTGTTGGTGAGATGATACGGTATTTCAGGAACGGCAACCCCAGTGCCAGGATCATTTATGACGAAAACGGTGAGTATGGTAAAGCCAGACTTTTCAACGATAAAGGCAAACTTATCGCCGAAGGCATATACTATCATCAGCAGAAGGACAGCACCTGGACTTTCTACTCCCCGGATGGTAAAATAAGTGCAACGGAGGAGTATGACAAAGGAAAGAAAAACGGTAAAACACTCATCTTCTATCCAAACGGACAGGTTGCAGAAGAGATAAACTGGAAAAACGGGAAAAAAGAGGGGCCATGGAAACAGTTCTTCAGAAGCGGTAAGATAAAAACAAGCTCACAACACAAAAACGATAAACTTGAAGGACCGTACACTTTCTATTTCGAGAATGGCGACCCGGAGATAAAAGGCCGGTACAAGAATGACAAAGAAGATGGAACATGGACATTCTACAATGAGGACGGAAAGATAAAATATACGATAGAGTTCAAGGACGGTAAAGTAATGAATCCAGAAGCGCTTGACAGCTTAATGAATAAAAGACTTAATGATTATGAGAATACAAGGCATAATTTGAAGGATCCCGAGATGTATCGTAATGACCCTGACGGATACATTCATGGAAGATAAATGTTCATTAAACAAAAATTCTCAACATGAAACGGCTAATTAAGTATATTTCTAAAAAGATTAATGAAAACAACCCTGAAAATATCGATAGTTTTATTGTTGATGATATCGGCAGATATCTTCGCGACCGATTACGGGTATTTCATAACTTTTACCGATAAAGCCGGAACACCTTATTCCATCAACAAACCTGAAGAGTTCCTTTCGGAGCGTGCCATTTTACGCCGGCGCAAACAAAACATTCCGGTTACAGCAACCGATCTGCCGGTTGATCCTGCTTACGTAAATGAACTGCGTAAACTTGGTATCACCGTAAAACACACCTCGAAATGGATGAACGGCTGCATAGCATTCAGTACCGATGCTGCCCTGATGGATACCCTCGAGAAATACAGTTTTGTAAAATCAGTAGAACTTACCTATAAGAATACCTCTTCAGGAAAAGCCAAGCTTGAAAAAGAAAGACCGGGGAAAAAATCATCCATTAACGATAATCCTTACGGAAGCGCATTCAACCAGATAAATACTGTGAACGGCATAGCCCTGCATGAAAAAGGTTACATGGGTGAAGGAATGGTCATTGCTATTATCGATGCCGGTTTTTACGGAGTGGACTACCTTGACGCATTTAATCATCTTTGGGATAATGATCAGATTCTCGGCACAAAGGATTTTGTAGATCCTAATTCAAATATTTTCCTGGAACACTCACACGGGATGAACGTATTGTCCATCATCGGCGGAGAGATAGACGGCTCCTTCATGGGCACTGCCCCTGAGGCAAGCTTCTGGCTGTTGCGCTCTGAAGATGTACATTCGGAATATCCCATAGAAGCCGACTACTGGATATGTGCGGCAGAATTCGCTGACAGTGCCGGAGTTGATGTCATCAACACATCTTTGGGTTATAGTCAGTTTGACGACTCTGACATGAATTACTCCTACTCGCAGCTTGACGGAAATTCGATCAGGATATCAAAAGCTGCTGACATTGCTGCTGCCACAGGAATGATCGTAGTTGTTAGTACCGGCAATGAAGGCTCAAAGACATGGCATTACATAACTGCTCCTGCTGATGCTAAAGGTGTAATCACCGTAGGAGCCATGACGTCAGACAGCATTAAGGCACCATTCTCATCATTCGGCCCTACTGCCGACGGCAGGATAAAACCCGATGTGACCGCAATGGGTGTTTCCAACGCTATTCAATTCACTTCAGGAAGTATCGGAACAGGCAGCGGTACGTCTTTCTCGGCACCGGTCATCACCGGGCTTATGGCTTGCTTATGGCAGTCGATGAGTGACATGACTGCAAGCGGAGTTAAAGATATGATGATAGAGTCATGTAACTACTATACAAATCCTGACAACAGTATGGGATATGGTATCCCGAATTTCAAAACAGCCTATAACACATCGGCCAGAAGCCATGTAAAAATAGACAACGACAAATGGAATGTTTATCCGAATCCTTTTGTGAACCAACTTATCCTGAGCACAAAGGAGAATCTTACTGTTGATAAAGTCGAAGTAAGCCTGTACGATATCATGGGCAGAATCCAGTACAAAGAGTCGATCACCGCATCACCCCGTATTTATGTTGATATACCGGAATACCTGACAGGCGGGATGTACATTCTCCACATCAGGGAAGGTGATGTAGTTTATCAGTACAAACTGATGAAAAATCCGTAAGAGTTCTTTTTTAACAATACGAAAAATCCATTTGCCCAATCCATTTCCTCTTTATAAAACTATCCTTTCGATATTTTTTTTATTACTTTACACCTGTTTAACCGTTCATATTTCTTAGAATGCAAGACCCGATATCCCTATATGAACTTACCAGGCGTGTAAAGGAAAATATCACATCTTCATTTCCCGGACTGGTATGGGTTGTTGCGGAGATAAGCGAGATACGTACTAACCGCACCGGGCACTGTTATCTTGAACTGATAGAGAAATCAGCAGAGAAAGAAGAGATACTGGCAAAGACAAGAGCCACTATCTGGTCGTTCACATACCGCATGATAAAACCTTATTTTGAAGATGCTACCGGCCAGTCCCTCAAAGCCGGAATGAAGGTATTGTTTAAGGCCTCCGTAGAGTTTCATGAGATATACGGATTCAGTCTTAACATTAAAGACATTGACCCAAATTATACTCTGGGCGACATTGAGCGCAAGAAGCGTGAAACCATACAGAGACTGGAGAAAGAGGGTATCATAGATATGAACAAAGAAACATTTCTCACGCCTGTACCACAAAAGATTGCCATCATATCCTCTCCCACTGCTGCCGGTTACCAGGATTTTGTTCATCAGCTTGAAAATAATGCCGAGGGTTTCAAAATATATCATCATCTGTTCCCTGCCATCGTTCAGGGCGATGAAGCGCCGGCATCGATAATTTCTGCACTGGAGCGCATTTACGAACATGAAGACATCTTTGATGCCGTTGTCCTTATCAGAGGCGGTGGTTCTTCTGCCGACCTCATGTGCTTTGATGATTATGACGTTGCATCGAACATAGCTCAATTTCCTTTACCCGTACTCACAGGAATAGGCCACGAACGTGATATTTCAGTCGCAGATATGGTGGCGCATACTCACCTGAAAACCCCTACTGCAGTTGCTGAATTCATCATACAAAAGATAACTGATTTTTACCTGTACCTCGAAGGTCTGCAAACCGCATTTACAGATATTGTATCAAGAAAACTTCTGGAAAACAGACAACGCGTGGAGCTTCTTGCACAAAAGATAACCCCTCTTGTCCTGAACAATATTGACAAACAGAACAAACGCCTTGAAAACCTTGCAGTATCTGTCAAAAGGGCCACTGTATCGTACACCGGATTACAAAACCAAAAGCTCAATCATCAGATCGATGCGGCAAAGTACCTGACACTGAAAGTGCTGAAAACAAAAAAACAGGATATTGATTTCTACAGTTCCAAATTAAAAATTGAAACAAAAAGTTTCTTCAGGCTAAAAAAACAGGGGCTTCATCTTATGGAAGAAACAATAAAGCTGTCCGATCCTTTTAATATCCTGAACAAGGGATACTCTATAACTTATAAAGACGGAAAGATAATCAAATCCGTCTCAAAGCTTAAAAATGGTGACAGCATTGAGACTAAACTCAGGGACGGAAGCATCATAAGCAAAGTTAATGTCATAAAAAAATGAACCTTTATTTTTTTTTAACATTCATTTTTATATTTTTACGGGTCTTAAAAAGGGGGAAGAAAACTAAAATGAGTATTAAATTCAAAATAATCCACTCAATTCTCATATTCACTCTGTTATCAGTTACATTCTCCTTTGGTCAGGACAGTACATCCATAATAAAAAACGAGATATCAAACAGTCCGGTAAAAGAACATTACAAATTGTTTCTTTCCCTTGCCAGATTAGAAAAAGACTCATCAATAAGTTCAAAATATATTCAGAATGCCATAAATTCTGCCATTGCGCATAACACTAAAAAGACACTTGCAGAGGTATATCTTGATGCTGCCAGAATAAATTTCAGTAAAGGTTATTACAAAGCATCCCTGAATTATTGCAAATCAACCATTGATCTGGCAACCAAGTTAAGAAACAATAACCTGTTAGCTGAAGCTCATAACTATCTGGGATGGATATACACTAAACAATATCAGTACGAGGATGCAATAGAGTATTTCCTGAAAGCAATAGAGTATTACGAAAAATCGGGATCACTTGAAAAAACAGGTGACATTTACAATAGCATTGGAGCTGCCTACTGGCATATGAACAACTACATAAAAGCAATGGAGTTTTTCGAAAGGGCATTGGAGATAGGAAATGACTACAACAATCTGTCGTTACAAATAAAGTCTTACATCAATATCGGGGTGATCTACGAAAACCTTTCCCAGTACGACAAGGCACTTGAATATCAATTGAAGGCTCTTGAACTTGCACAAAAGACGAAGGACCCGATGTCCAGGGCAAAAATATATGTGAACATCGGAAACATCTATTTTTATCTTAACCAATACGAGAAAGCAACTAATAGCTATCTGAAAGCCCTTGACATTTACGTAAAAACAGGTGATAAAAACGGCCAAAGCGTCTGCAACAATAATCTTGGTGAATGTTATCTGAAACAGAATAAAATAGACCAGGCGATAGGGTATTATCAAAAAGCATTAAACTTTGCAAAGTCAAAAAAAGATACGGCCACTGTTGCTCTTGTAATGCTTAATATCGGTAATGCCCATCGTATGGCAAACAGGTTGAACAAGGCAGAAGAAACGCTGAACAGCGCTTTGAAACTTTGTAAGGGAAAAAGCTCTGATCCAGGCGTTGAAAGTGAGATACATCTTTACCTTGGAGAGACGTATAAAGCATTGGGCAAAACTAAAAAAGCTCTGAGCAATTACAACAGTGCCATGGAGATCGCTACCCGGATCAGGGACAAACAGCTTTTACTTAAGATATACAATGCTCTTGCAGAATTCTATTTTGAACAGGCAGATTACAAAAATGCTTATCTCTTCAAAGACAAGTACGCAACGCTGAGTGACAACATCAACAATAAAAAGATGCTGGAAAATATGGCAAAGATGAATGCCATTTATCAGACATACCAAGACCAGGCTACAATTCTTAACCTTCAAAAAGAGAACATCTCACACAGCAAACAACTTATGCAGGAGAGAAACAAACGCATCCTTTTCCTGATAGTAAGCATCTCATTCCTAGTAATAATCATCGTTCTGCTTACCCTCTTCCTTTACCGGCGCAGGACTGCAATTCAGCTGAGGGAAAAGAATGAAGAGCTGAACAACCTGAATGCCACAAAAGACAAATTCTTCTCTATCATAGCACATGACCTGAAAAGTCCTTTCAACTCACTTCTCGGTTTCTCCGAGATGCTTGCCCTTCACGCCGAATCGAAAAATATAGATCAGGTCATAGAATACAGTAACATCATAAACAATTCAACAAAAAAACTGTACAACCTTGTTGAGAACCTGCTGCAGTGGTCAAGGGCACAACTGGGAACAACAAGGTACACTCCCGAGCAGACCGACATACATCTTGTGGCAAACAACATCATATCCCTGTTAAGGCTTAACGCCGAGGAGAAAGACATTGTTATATCTTCAAAGATCAACAAAGACCTTATTGGCTGGGTGGATGTTAACCTTTTCAACACCGTCTTAAGAAACCTTCTGTCGAATGCCATCAAGTTTTCCCGCGTCGGCAGCATGATACAGGTAACAGGCGTTCAGCAAAGCGATACCATAAGAATATCCGTTTCGGATTCCGGAGTGGGAATTCGCCGCGAAAACCTCGAGAAACTGTTCGACCTTGGAACAAACATCTCGACAAAAGGCACATTCAACGAAAAAGGAACAGGGCTCGGATTAATTCTTTGTAAAGAATTTGTAGAGATAAACAAGGGAAAGATATGGGCGGAAAGTATTTACGGAAACGGAAGTACATTCCATTTCACAGTACCTGTTTTTGATTACTCCAAACACAAGGAATCATGACAAAGAAAAAATTATCATACCAGGAAGCAGTAGAGGAAATAGAAGATATCCTATCTAAGATCGAAAACGAAGAACTGGACGTTGACGAACTTTCCGATCAGGTCAAAAGGGTCAGTTCACTCATAAAAATCTGTAAAGAAAAACTTTTTAAAACACAGGAGGAGGTTGAAAGGATACTTGACGAGATAGATGAGTGACAAACTCACTTTCCCTTCTTGTCCAGCAGGTAAACTATCACATCACCATCTCCGTCGAAACTGACAGAAAAACTTTCACCCAGCGATTCGTTCAGGGTTCCCATCCACCAGGCAGAAAGCTCCATGCCGTCCAACGGATATCTCAGCCCTTTTGAAGTTATCTTCAGCTTTGCACAAAGAGAAAAAACGGACACCTGCTGCCCCTTAAATGAGTTGAACTCTGCAGACCTGTTAACAGCCACAAACTCACCATAGTCGGTCAGCATCCTGACATTTGCCACCCTGGAATAAGAGGCCAGCAGTGAGATATTGCCAATGGCATGGTCTTCCCTGTTCCCTGTTGCACCAAGAATAACAATATCCTTCAATCCATTGCTTACACACCAGTTAACGGCTTTCGTCAGATCATTGGTATCCTGATCGGTGATGTGAACAAGGATATCGGAATATTTTTCTTTCAGTTCCGGCCTTACCGAATCCAGATCGCCAATAACAATGTCCGGCTCCCTTCCGCTGTCAACAAGCTTGTTCACCGCACCGTCGCAGCAAACTATCTTTCCGGCATTGTCAAACAGGGTCAGAAGTTTCTCCGATCCGGGGAATGCGCCATTGGCAAGTATTACTGTCTGCATTAAAAACCGTTGATTAAATGAAATATTGGCAGCACAGCTCTAAGTTGCGCCGCCAATACATAAAATATTTTTCAAAAATTCATCACAAGCCTGGTCATAAAATTCGTTCCTGCCTGAGGGAAATAACCGTCCATCACAAAATGCTCTTTATTGTAAAAATACTGGTAAACCCAGGCATTCGACTCATACTCTTCGTTAAAAATATTATTCACAAAAAGGCTCAACTCAAAGCTACCTATATTTTTTATTTTAAATCTGTAATCAGCCATAAAATCGTTCACAAACCATGGATCAAGCTTCCGCTCTTCACTTGAGGTATTGTCAATGTATTGCTTACTCACATACTTGGATGTCAGGGCGAGGGTAACATTTGGCACCGGTTTCCACGAGAGATTGCTTCCTGCCACAACTTCAGGTGAAAAAGATATGTCGGTACGGCCAAGGTTCGTCACATACTGGTAAGGTTCATTGTCCGGATCGTCCCAGTAACTCCAGTTGTCAACATACTCTGTAAAATTATCTATCTTATTCGAAGAGAGCGAAAGGTTAAGTCCCCAGTTGATATTCGACCTGAGGACAAAATTCCCCGAGACCTCTATGCCTTCCCTGTAACTGTCCTGCACATTCACCATGATTGGACTGCCCACATTGTTTATCTCTCCCGTAAGAACAAGCTGGTCCCGGTAATCCATGTAGAAAAGACCAGCATCAACATAAACTCTCCCTGTATGCAGGGAATAACCCAGTTCATAATCGTAAAGGACCTCCTGCTTCGGCTTTCTGTCGTCCGGCGCATCCCTGAAATCACTCCTTGTAGGCTCACGGTGCGACATCCCGAAAGATGCGAACACCCGGTGTTTTTCCGAAATATTCCAGTTGATGCCCGCCTTGGGATTAACAAAATTAAAAATATAGGACTGGGTGATATCCGAGAGGTCATCGTGAATACCGGCCATATCGATGTTCACGTTCCGGTATTGCACATCGCCAAAAAGGTTCACATTGCTGCTAATGTCATAAATGCCCTTAAGATATGTATTAAAGTCCCCTTTCGTTCCGTTGTTCCTGTACCACTCAAGATCATTTCCAATGCCGTTGTTGTATTCCATCCAGATCACATCACCGTAATGATCACCATCGTAGTAATTGTATCCACCGCCAAGGGTAAGTTTTAACCGCACCATATCATAGTTCCCCGAGAAGATGATACCGTAAAAATCGTTATCGAGCCACTTCTGTTCTATTAGGTCTGTTTTTGTTTTCGTTTCCCCGTCAACAACTATTTGATCGAACCCAAAACCGTAATCGGTAAATTTCTTATCATATTTGTAAGATTCGTAATAACCTTTCCCCTTGGTGTAATGAAGGGCGGCATTGATATTAAAGTTATTTGACAGCTCATGTGTGTAATGAAGTTGATAATGTGTCTGGCGGTAGTTGTCTGTCTGATTTTTATAGAGGTATTTGTTAAAAGTACGCGGATTGGAGTTGTAAAGGTTCTCTGCCTCCTCTTCGCTCCAGCCTGCCATCATCACGAGCTCCTCCATCCCTTTCATGTCGCTCTCAAGCCTCACCCTCGGCACACCGTACCATGCCTGGTATGTCTTCTCCAGTCCGGAAAATGTCATCAGTTTAATGGAAAAATTATTTCCGTAGTATCCGCCTGACAGATAGTATGATCTCAGGTCAGAAGTTGCCCTGTCGATAAACCCGTCGGAAGACACGCGCGACAACCTGGCCCCAAAGGCAAAATTGCCAGGCAACAAACCCGTTGACAAAGACACGGAGTTCTTCCAGGTGTTGAACGAACCGTAACTGTTGTCTAGCACAGCTTTTGCTTTCGAAGTGTTGTCAAGGGTACTGAAGTTCACCGAAGCCCCGAAAGAAGCGGTTCCGTTTGTGGACGTGCCAACACCGCGCTGTATCTGTATCTTATCCACAGATGCGGCAAAATCCGGCATATCGACGAAGTATACCCCCTGCGACTCGGCATCGTTAAGCGGGATGCCGTTTATCGTGACATTAATACGGGTAATGTTGGTTCCCCTGATCCTGAACGAAGTATACCCCACTCCTGCACCGGCATCTGAAGTCACAACAACATTAGGCGTCTGATTAAAGATGTACGGCATATCCTTACCGTAGTTTGACTCTTCTATCTTCTTTTTGCCAATTTCGGAGTAAGTTACCGGAGTCTCTTTCTGCGCCCTGATAGCAGACACGATGACCTCATTAGTCATGATAACAGAAGGCTTCATCGACACATTGACATTCA